>CAZNHI010000472.1:0-2190 GCA_964572535.1 uncultured Dehalococcoidia bacterium | reverse complement strand
TCAGGCCCCAGGCGTCCGTATAGAAAGCAACCGTCTCATCGAAGTTCGGCGCGGACACGCCGACGTGGCGCAGGCTGGTGACCTTAGACTTGGGCATCTATCCCCTCCTAGCTTGTGAAAGTATCTGCCTTCCCAAAAAGCATTGCAAGACGATGCAATCACCAGAGTTGCTAGACTTTGCCTGTGAAGGACAGCCGCCTCGTCTATTCCAGCGAAACCGGCCGCGCCGGGCGGCAGCCGGCGCCGGCTCAGAAGACGCCGGCGCCTCCGGGATTCCCGGACGATGGCATCGTGCGCATCTCCCGCGAGCGCGGCAACCGTGGTGGCAAGACCGTCACCGTGATCCGCGGCCTGCCCGAGCGCGGGCCCGCCCTCGAAGCGCGAGTAGCCGAGCTCAAGCGCCTCTGCGGCGCCGGCGGCACGCTGCGTGACGGCTTCGTCGAGATTCAGGGCGACCACCGCGAACGCATCGCCGAACGCCTGCGCGCCCTCGGCTACACGGTCAAGCTCGCCGGTGGCTGAGGACGTGCCCCGACCCTTTAGCAGGGGTATGGGGGCGTCCCCCATTTCAATACAAAAGGGCCGTTCGGCTACTGAATCTCGCCGCGAACTAGGCTAACTTTTTCAACAAACGCAACGTTCTCGCAGCGCGAAGGCGTCAGATGCTATCGAAACAGGACAACGAGCTGCTCGCCCGCGTCGGGCCGCGCACGCCCATGGGCAACCTCATGCGCCAGTACTGGCTGCCAACCATGCTCTCCGAGGAGTTGGCCACGCCCGACAGCCCCCTGTTCGTATCCGCCTGCTAGGCGAGAACGCGCGACCCAAAGGTACCGATCGGGGCCCGCGCGGCGCCGGTTTTGCCGGGCACCTAAGAAGCGCGACATTTTCCGTTCGACGCTGCTAAAATGCCGCCGTGCAGGCCGAAAACGAGCTAGCCCGACGCGAAATGATCTGGGTCCGTGGGACCACGAACTCCCTTCTAGGCACAGCCATCCTCACCGGCGACAGGCTGCTGTTCTTCCACACGAAGTTCGCCAAGATGGGCATGGGTGGCATCCTCGAAGACCTGATCGTTGATGCCCTGCAAAGGCGTCACGAGCAGGCTGGCCCCGCGCTCGAACTGGAGCTCAGTTCGATCACCGGCCTCCACAGCGAGCGCAAGCTCTTCGCCCGCGACCGCCTTGCCCTCTCAACCTCAGGCGGCGACTACCTCTTCAGCGACGGCTGGAAGGCCTGGGGCCCCTTGATCCGCGATACGCTCACCGCCAACCACGGGCGCCGCGTCATCGAAGATCAACCAGAGGCCTGGCGCGTCGAACCGGCCTAAGTAGCCGCGTTCCTATCTCTGGCGGCGTGCGGTTACCTTGACCGCGCTTCTCGCAGGCGCAATGATCGAATGTCTCCCGCACGACCAATTTCAAAGGCTTGTTCATGACCAGCGAGCGCATCCAACGCCAGATCGATCGCCTCCTCGACGAAGCCGAAGAGGCGTCCACGCAGAGGCGTTGGGATGTCGTCAAGGAACGGGCCGACCACGCTCTGACCTTCGATCCCAACAACGTTGATGCTCGCGCTCTGCTCACCGCAGCTGAACGCGGCCTCGCTGGCGCCAAGCTGGCAACCCAGGTCGGAGAAACCCCTGTGCCCCCTCAACCAACCTCCTTTGCGGACGGGCGCTACGTGGTCAGACGCTTCCTGGGCGAGGGCGGCAAGAAGAAGGTCTACCTGGCCCACGATGCCCGCCTCGACCGCGACGTCGCCTTCGCGCTGATCAAGACCGAGGGCCTGGACGAGGCTGCCCGAGAGCGGATCACGCGTGAGGCGCAGGCCATGGGTCGCCTGGGCAACCACCCCAACATCGTCACCGTCTACGACATCGGCGACGAGAACGGGCAGCCGTTCATGGTGCTGCCTGTGCTCGAAGGCGGCGACGTCGAGGGCGTGGTCGAGAAGGCCGAGGAGCACAAGCTGGCGCTGGAGCGCGCCATCCAGATCGCCGTCGACACCTGCCAGGGCCTGGAGCTGGCGCACAGCCGCGGCATCGTGCACCGCGACCTCAAGCCCGGCAACGTCTGGCTCACCGAGGATGGTCGCGCCATGATCGGCGACTTCGGCCTCGCCGTAGCGGTGGACCGCTCGCGTCTGACCCAGGCCGGCATGATGGTCGGCACGCCGAACTCCATGCCG
>CAZNHI010000471.1:0-2198 GCA_964572535.1 uncultured Dehalococcoidia bacterium | reverse complement strand
AGGTTCACGTTGGCGCCGCGGGCGACCAGCCGTCGCACAGTCTCTTCATCTCCGTTGCGCGCGGCCCACATCAGCGCGGTGAAGCCCCCCGTCGGATGGTCGGCGTTGTGGCGTTGGGTCAGCGAGGTGACGTGCGCCTGTCGATTTGCGTCTGCGCCCGCCTCGAGCAGCAAGTCGACCACGTTGACGTGGCCTTCCGCCGATGCCCACATCAGGGCCGTGGTTTTCTGGAACGCCTCCGACACATTGACATCGACGCCGCGGGCGAGCAGCAGGCGTACGCCGGGAACGCTCCCTGCACGCGCCGCCGCCATCAGCGGCGTCTCTCCCTCCGGATGGGCGCGAGCGGGATCAGCACCCGCCTGCAGGAGCAGATCCATCATCGCGGCGTCGCCGGTACGGCTCGCGTGAAGGAGAGGCGTGATGCCGTAATCGTTGGCCGCGTCCACGGCCGCTCCGGCCGTGACCAGCGCGCGGGCTATCTCGAGGCTGGACTTGTGGGTGGCCCACAGGAGGGCGGTCGATCCGTCGCCTGAGCGGACGTTGACGTCAGTGCCGGACTTGATCAGCGCGCGGACGGCCTGGAGGTCGCCCGCGTTGACCGCCTTCGCCAGGGGGCCGTCCCCGCTGGCGCCAGCGATAGTCACGAGCACGGCAACCGCCAAAAGAGACGCCGCAGACGCCTGGAAGAGGCGAGCCGCCGCTGGCCATTCAACGGGCTGAACGTGTATCCGCACAGCGAAATAATACTCTGAGAAACGAAAAAGGCGGCCCCCCCTGTTCGGGGTAACCCGGCTTATACTCCACGGGTTACGCTCGGTGTGCAACGCTCGGCGCAAGGGGGCAGCATGATCACTTTCCACGGCTTCACAGTCCGACTCACTATTCTCATGGCGACGCTCTGCCTCTGCCTTCCCGCGGTCGCCCGCGCGCAGTCGGTGGCAGGGACGGTGCGCGACAGCTCGGGAGGCATCCTGCCTGGTGTCTCCATCGAGGCGGCCAGCGCCGCCCTCATCGAGCGCAGCCGATCGGTCGTTACCGACGCCAACGGGCAGTATCAGATTATCGACCTGCGGCCCGGTTCGTACGTCATCACCTTCACGCTGCCAGGGTTTACTACCGTGGTGCGTCAGGGCGTCGAGCTGAGTGGCGGCGGCGTCACGACGATCAACGCCGAGATGCGGGTGGGCGGTCTGCAGGAAACGATTACCGTCACCGGCGCCTCGCCAGTGGTGGACGTGCAGACGAGCACCAGCCGCGAGCAGGTGCTGAGCAACGACTTCGTGCGCTCGCTGCCAGCCTCACGCGGGTACGGCAACTACCTCGCTGGCGTGCCCGGGATTCAGGGCACGGGATTGGGCGCGAGCGCCACGCCATCGAATAACTTCTTTACGTCCCGGGGCGGCCGCAGCAGTGAAGGGAACATCCAGATCGATGGCATGAACGTCGGCGCCTCGGTGGGAGGCGGCGGTGTGTCGGGGTACCAGTACGACATGTCGAACGCCTCGGAGGTGCAGGTGACGATCGCCGGCGGCCTCGCGGAAGTCGATCGCGGCGGGCCGGCGTTCAACATGATTCCGAAGACGGGCGGCAACGACTTCAGCGGCTCCTACTTCGGCAGCCTCGCCGGCGAGTGGGCGCAGGGCAGCAACATCGACGACGAGCTCCGCAGCTACGGGTTCGCGGACCTGCCGGCGCTGATCAAGAGCTGGGACACGAACTTCGCGTTCAGCGGGCCGATCCTCCGCGATCGGATCTGGTTCTACAGCAACGTGCGGACGGTCGGCACCTACCAGGACGTGCCCAACCGGTACGCCAACGCGAACGCCGCGAATCCCAATGCCTGGGCGTACGTGCGCGACGAAAGCGTGAAAGTCCGCAACGCCACTTCCAAGAAAATCGGCGCCACGCGTCTCACGTGGCAGGCCTCGCAGCGCAACAAGCTCGGGTTCTATATCGACTACACCAAGAACTGCTCGGGGTCGTCGGTCACGACGGACGGCGGGCAGTGCCGCCAGCCCGGAGACGGCTGGACGGCAGCGGGTCCGGGGATCGGCCCCGGCGTCCCGACCACGTCGCCCGAGTCTGGGACGATCTGGGACGCACGCGCCAAGATCATGCAGGCCAATTACTCGGCGCCGCTCTCCAGCCGGATCCTGGTGGAGGCGGGTTTCTCGTCGTTCTGGACGGAATGGGGC
>CAZNHI010000470.1:0-2198 GCA_964572535.1 uncultured Dehalococcoidia bacterium | reverse complement strand
GGGGCCATCACCGCCGGCGTCTCGGGTTCAGCGACCACGGAGCGCGCGAGCGCCGGCTCGGCCGGGCTCGGCGGCGCTACGCTTTCGCGCCTGGGTGGCATCGAGGCTTCTGCGGTTGGCGCGTCCTCAACCGTCGCCTGCGGCTCCGGACGGAAGATGCGGCGCAGACTCATCAGCAGGCCACCGCCGCTGGCTTCGGCAGCCGAGGACCGCTGGACCGCGGCCGGGAGCAGCGGCGCATCTTCGGAGGATTCGAAGCCGGCGTCAGGTGTCTCTTCGGCAAAGGACGGACCTGCCGCGGCTGAAGCCTGGCGCAGCACTGTCAGCTCAGGTTCCTCCGCCCCGCTCACGTCCTCTGACGGCGTGCGCGCGATAGCGCTAAAGGACGGCAGACTGGCGCTCGAAGCTGGATGCTCCGGTTCCTGCGGCGCTGGCTGCGAATCCGCGGTGGCGGAGCTTGCAGGCCGAGCTGACGACTCGGCAGGCGCCAGCTCAGGGCGCGTGGCCACGGACGGGGTCGCGGCCGACGGTTCTGGGCGGCGCAGGACCTGCTGCACAGCCCGGCTGATCCGCCCAACAACCGTCAGCGGTGGCGGGCTCTGCTCTGACACAGAGGCTTCAGACCTGGAAGCCGCGGCGGGCTGGGGCCGGCCCAGGGCGGCGGGGGCCGTCTCACGCGCTGGAGACGGCTGCTCCGGCTCCTCCTCCGGCGCTTCGTCGAAGTCGAACGGGCCGTCGCTCTGCACTGTAAGCAGCGGCGGGCCCACGGGACGCTGCGGGCGCTTCGTGCGCAGCACCAGGGGCTCGCTGCGAGACAGGGTGGTGGCCATGGAGGCGCCGGGATTACGGCCCGCGCCGAACAGGCGCAGCGTGGGCCGGCTGACCCGGCGAGCGATGCTGCCCAGACCCGGAGAGACTCGGCTTGTCCAGCGAGCGGCCCTCGCCGACGCCACGGCCGACCAGTCCCGCAGCCAGATTCCGCCTGAGTTCTTGCCGTTAGTCATTCTAAGTCCGTACGAATCCGTCGTGGGCCAGCTCGAACGTCTCGATCGCCCCGCCGTTCGAGGACGACTGGAACGTTGGTCCGGTCCACTTCACTGGGAACGCCCTGAGGAACTCCCAGAACGTCATCTCCTCCGGTTTCACGCCCGGCTCAAGCACGTGCAACGTCACGGTCTTACGCTTGATCCGGCCGTTGATCGTCTCCATGACCCAATCGAACAGCTCCGTCGAGCTGGTCACGCCGTGCTTCAGG
Source organism: uncultured Dehalococcoidia bacterium (assembly GCA_964572535.1). Lineage (GTDB taxonomy): Bacteria > Chloroflexota > Dehalococcoidia > DSTF01 > WHTK01 > WHTK01. Next base: position 943 of record CAZNHI010000470.1, on the reverse strand, counting down.
ACGAGGTTGGAAAAGTCGGTGCGACCCGGGACCTTACGCGTCGTGTGGTTGACGCCCCCTTCTTCGATCTTGTCCGTCGCGACCGTCAGTCCGAACCCGGAGCACTCGGAGAAGGTGGCCACGACAATGCCGGTCAGCTCCAGACCGAAGCGTTGCGCAACGGCGATTTTGTCGCCGCTAGGGCGAGTGTCGCTCGTGAAGTTGTTCGTCGCCATCGGCTACCTCCGGTCCCTGATGGTTGGAGCGCCGCGGCGCTCCAACTCAATCAGCATTTCGTCGCGGAGCAGCTTGTAGACCATCTCTGCAAGCTGCTCGAACTCTTTGGGCTCCATTTCCGGGACCATCTCACCCTCAGCGGCATTGGACGTACCGGACGGCTGGCTTTCCGACATGACGCTCCCTGGTCCGGCCTAGAACGAGTTGGGGGCGCCTTCCTCGTTCATGCGCTCGTTGATGCGGCTAATTTCGCCGGCCCAACGCCGGCGGTCAGCGTGCTCCAGGCCGAGGATCTGCTCCAGCGGCCAGTGGAAGTGATAGGCGATGTACGCCGCCTCTTCCGTGAGCCTGTCCTCTCCGTAGGACAAGGGTGAGCCGGTCTTAACCAGGAGCTTGAACCCCAGGTCGTCCTCGTCTTCACCCTCTACGCTAAAGGGGATGAAGTCTCCACCTCCATGGCATCCACAGGCGTGAAGCGTTCGCCACAGCTCGGGCAGCGCACCTGGCCTTCTCCAGACTCCACCAGCTCGTTCTTGACCCGGTAGAGCTCCTGGAGAAACGCCAGGTCCGCGGTAAACAGGTTCTCGACCACGGCCGTATCGATGGCCGGGAGCGTGCCGAGTTGGGTGATCACCCGCGCCAGCAGGATGATCGTGTGATAGGCCTGGTTCTGCCGCACCCTCGGGTCCCGCAGCGGCGCGATCTCGTCCACCGCGGTGGATAGCCT
>CAZNHI010000469.1:0-2202 GCA_964572535.1 uncultured Dehalococcoidia bacterium | reverse complement strand
CGGCGTTCCTGGCGGCGGGGGCAGCCCTCGGAGTCGAGACGGCGTCGCTGCTGGTTGCGGCCGACACGCTGTACGACGACTGGCAGCCGCCCGCCGACGGCAGGCGCATTCAGACGGCGCTCCGAGTTGCCGCCCGCGCGGCCCGCGAGTGCCTGCTGGGATGAACCCGGCCCTCGTGGTCATCGCCTACCAGCGGCCGTCAGCCCTATCGCGACTCCTCACATCGCTGGCCGCCGCGACGTACCCGGAGGGCGTGGAAGTGCCGCTCGTCATCTCGATCGACCGCGGTCCCGGCGGTCCTTCCGCGGAAGTGGTCGCGATGGCGGAGGCGTTCGAGTGGCGTTGCGGGCCGAAGCAGGTGGTCGAGCAGCCGCAGCGACTCGGCCTCGTGGGCCACTTTCGCGAGTGCGGCCGGTTGTCGCGGCGTTTCGATAGCGTCATCTTGCTGGAGGACGACCTGACAGTGGCGCCGCCGTTCTACCAATTCGCATCCCAGGCGCTGTCCAGCTACGCGCGCGATGAGCGAATCGCCGGGGTGTGCCTTTACGGCCTGTGGTTCAACGGTTTCACGCGCGAGCCTTTCGAGCCGCTGGCTGACGGTGCTGACGCTTTCTTCCTGCAACTGCCCTACACGCAGGGTCTCGCGTTCACGGCCGCGCAGTGGCAGCGCTTTGACGAGTGGTGGCCGGAAGGGCCGCTTTCGTCCCATCCCGACCTACACCCGGCGTTTCTCGGCTTCGGGGCAGCTGAGTGGTTGCCCGCGCTAGCGGCGTACACGGCGACGCAGCAGCGCTACTTCTGCTTCCCACGTGTCTCGCTGACCGTTGCCTGGGGCGACGCAGGCAGCCACTTCGACGCCGCCACCGGCTGGTTGCAGGCGCCCGTGCAGCTGCGCAGCGAAGGTTATCGCCTGGCGCCGCTGGACGATTCGCTAGCGGTGTACGACTCGTTCTTCGAACTGCTGCCAGAACGCCTGCGCCGGCTGGCGCCGCATCTGCCCGACGTGCCGTTCGACATCGACCTCAACGCGACGAAACAGCCTGTAAACCTGCATGACGAGTACGTCCTGACTACTCGTCGTGTGAGACGGGCGCTTGTGAGTTTTGGTCTGCGGATGCGGCCGCCGGAGCTCAACGTCGCGCAGGGCGTGGAAGGGCGCGATATCTCGCTGGCGCGGCAGGACGACGTGCTTTGGCATGCCTGGGCCGGGAGGGAGGCACGGCGCCGCGTTTTTGAGCACGCCTGGTCGCGTTACCGGCCCAGCAGGCGGCGGGCGCTGGGTTTTGTGCTGGCGCGGTTCATAAGCTGGCTGCGCAGGTATTAAGGAATCATCAAGGTTCGCGAGATGTGAATCGAGCGGCCTGCTGCTGACGTATTAGAAGTCGATGGAGCGGGCGGGGAGGCGTTACATGGTGGGGCAAGCCGCAGGGCAAATGGTTGCCGCCGCCGACCAGACTTCCCGTGAGCGGTTCGTACGATCCCTCGTTAATCCAGCCCCGGAACCACATAGGCTTTACGCTCTCCTAAAGCGCAGCGCCGACATCCTGCTGTCGCTGGCGCTGCTCGTGCCAGCCCTGCCCCTGGTGCTGTTCGCGTCTCTCGTGATTGTCCTGACGACGCGGCAGTCGCCGCTGTTAGCCCAACGGCGCGTCGGCTGGCTGGGGCGCGAGTTCAGGATGCTCAAGCTGCGCACTATGCGTGGCGAAGGTGGCCCACAAGGCGCGCTCGCCGTGAAGCCGCCGCACGACGAGCGCGTCACGGTCGTGGGACGACTGCTGCGCCGCACCTCCATCGACGAGTTGCCCCAGTTGCTGAACGTGCTCATGGGCCAGATGACGCTGGTGGGCCCACGGCCGGGCCTGCCGGCCGAGGTGGCTGAGTACAGGTCGCCGTGGCTGCGGCGTCTGTCGGTGCAGCCGGGCCTGACGGGTCTCTGGCAGGTCAGCGGCCGCAGCGGCCTGCCGCCGCAGCGCTGGATGGCGCTCGACCGCGCCTACCTGCGCCGACGTTCCAGCGGCTTTGACTTCTTGATTTTGATGCGCACCGTGGCCGCCGTGGTTTCGATGCGCGGCGCCTGGTAGCTCTAGCCTGCTCGGAGGCCCTCATAAACACCGCGATCGTCCACGACTACATGACGCAGCTTGGTGGCGCGGAACGTGTTGCAGGCCTGCTGGCGCGTCATTACCCGGATGCGTCCCTGTT
>CAZNHI010000468.1:0-2206 GCA_964572535.1 uncultured Dehalococcoidia bacterium | reverse complement strand
GGCGCCGCGGTGCGGATCATGACCGGGGCGCCGGTGCCACACGGCGCGGACGCGATCGTGCCCTTCGAGGAGACTGACGAGACGCCTGGACGCAACTTCGGCTCGTTCGCCAAGGGACGCGATAGCGTCGGCGTGCTGAAGGCTGCAGCGCCGGGCGCCAACGTGCGACGGGCCGGCGAGGACGTTGCGGGCGGCAGTCTGGTCATGCGCGCCGGGACGGAGCTGGGCGCGGCGCAGATCGGCGTCCTCGCATCGCTGGGGTTGTCGACGGTGCAGGTGTACCGGCGCCCCGTGGTGGCGATCATCTCGACGGGCGACGAGCTGCTCGATCTGGGGCAGCCTCACTCGGAAGGCAAAATTTACGACTCGAACAGCTACAGCGTCGCCGCGCTGGTTGAGGAGGCGGGCGGGACGCCAAAGCGCCTGGGCATATCGCGCGACACGGTCGACGACCTGACGGCGAGGATCCACGAGGCGCTGCGCGATGCCGACCTGCTGATCACGACGGCGGGCGTGTCGCGCGGCGACTACGACGTCGTCAAGGACGTGCTGCTGCGCGAAGGGAACGTCGATTTCTGGACGGTGCGCATGCGTCCGGGCAAGCCGCTGGCCTTCGGCAGCTTCGAGGCGCCGGACGGGCGGCTTGTGCCGCACATCGGCCTACCGGGCAACCCGGTGAGTTCCATGGTGACGTTCGAGCTGTTCGGCCGGGCGACTATTTTCAAGATGATGGGTCGCGAAGGCTGGGAGCGGCCCGTTCTACGCGTGATCGTCGAGGACCGGATCGTGAACCCGGACGGGCGGCGCTTCCTGGCTCGCGGGATCGTGCGGCGGCAGGAGGGGCGCTACGTGGCGTCTCTGACGGGGCCTCAGGGGTCAGGGATTCTCACCTCGATGTCGCTGGCGAACGCGCTGGTGGTGTGTCCGGAGGACGTGCCGGCGCTGGAGCCGGGGGACGAGGCGGACGCCATGATGCTGGGGCCGGTGCGGTAGGGCAGCCTTACGGCCGACATTTGATAAGTGGCCTGATGCGTTACTTGTTCCCCTCCAATCCGTTCTACGTGCTCATCCCTCTCGGGATGGTCGCAACTGCCCTGACTCCGAGCATCGATCCGGACTCTCTCGTCGTCTCGGTCATTCCAGCTTGGGTGATCTACATGTTGTTATGGTTCTTGGTGAAAGCGCGCCAACGAAGGGCACGATGAACTTCAAGCTTACGTATGACGCTAGCGTGGACGCTGCGTACCTCTACCTGGTGCCGATCAAGGCTGGCGGTGCCAAGAAGACCTACGCGTGTGACCCCGATGAGGTCGGTGGTCAGACTCAGCTGGACTTTGACGAAGGTGGGCGCCTAATCGACATCAAAGTGCTGGATGCCAGCCACATGGCTTCCTGCCGCCCTCCTCAAGTCAGGTAACACCGCCAAGTAGTTGAGGGCGCTGAGGATCGAGAAGTTCAATCGCGGATGACGCCGCCGCTTTCCAGCCTCCTGGCTACTGCTTTATCAGCGACCGTAGTCACTAGCCGAATTTCGGTTGGGTGCGAGGCGTGACGGCGAGGCCTTCGTGGTAGTCCAGACGCAGCTCGACTTTGTCTGATTCGGCGACGCACTCGTAGACGTTGAAGGTGCCGATCAGGAACCCCGCGGGGTCGCGCGTGTAGCGCCCTTCGATGGCGCCGACGACCGTGTTCAGCCAGACATATTTCTCGGCGTCCGTGAGGAAGTACATGCTGCCTTTGAAGTTACGGAAGCCATCGATGTCGATGCCGTAGCCGCGAATCTCGTAGTAGACCTCGGCGCCGTCGTCGGTGGTGAGTATGCCGCGGATATCCGGCGTGACGACGTTGTCAGAGCGGACCACCGACTTGTTCATCGCCTTGTGGCCGCCACGGACGCGCTCGCCGGCGATCGTGCCCTCGCGGAACATCCAGGACGTGCTATCGGTGCCGAGGGGGCCCTTGAGCGAGACGCTGTGGCGCTCGACGTAGCGGTAGACCATTTCGAACAGGGGCACGAGCTTCACGGGCAGTCCCTCCTCAGAGTGCAAAGTGCATAGTACAGAGTGCAGAGCCTCGGCGCGCGGCTACCGGACGCGGAAGCCCTGGTATTCGCCGGTGGGGGCTGCCCAGGAGACATCTACACGCTCGATGCGGGCCAGCGGCGGTCCGTGACGTAGCTCGGCGAGCAGGGCTTTGGCCTCGTCGC
>CAZNHI010000467.1:0-2209 GCA_964572535.1 uncultured Dehalococcoidia bacterium | reverse complement strand
CCCTGGCCTCGGCCGTCGTGCTGGATCAATCGGTAGTGTTCCGCCAACCCCCGCAGCCATGGGCGGATGAGGGTGTCGTAATTCCAAAAGTTCTGAACGTGGCTCAATTGGTCGGGCAGCATGACCAACGGAGGTCCGTCACCACTGACGCCGTAAGCGATGTCGTAGCCATCGCTTGTCCTGACGTACTGGACCGGGGGCGCTTCCATCGTGAGCGTCATTCTAGTCTCGTTAAGTATCGTTCTCAACGCATGTGGCGGCCAGGGATGATGGCAACGTGGCAGATCAGGAGCGGCTGTCTTACCCAGGTGCCTCAGAGGCGATTCGGGAGGTTCATCGCGAAAGCCGTGGCTTCCGCCCGGTTTCTGATGTCGAGCTTGGTGTAGAGGTCTGCTACGTGGCGCTCTACGGTGCGAAGGCTGAGGACGAGCGCCGAGGCGATCTCTTTATTTGATTTGCCTTCCGCGATGAGCTGAAGCACCTGCTTCTGCCGCGCCGAGAGGCCGTGTGTGGGTGCACCGCCTAGAGTCGGCATCGGAGGCTCTTTCCGACTCGAAAGGTCCTGCATGAACGCGTCAATGGCCTGCAAAGCCGGAGCCGCATCAAAAATGCCCGAGGAACCTTCCGTGATGACCAGGCGTGCACCCTCAATCCTGGCAGCGAGCTTCGACGCCTCCTCCTGCTTGAGGCCCGTGTTGCCTCGCGAATGCAGGAGAAGCGTCGGCACCCGTAACTCCCCTAGACGTCCGGCGATATCCGAGACGCCAACGCCTTCGGCAACAGTCAGCCAGTCTTGTTGAGTAGCCGACTGACGCAGCCGCTCAACCATCTCAGAACGATCCATGACCGGCAGCAGCGCCGTCAGCAGGGTCAAGAAATTATCCCAATTCTCACGGGCAAGCTCCTGCCCCGCCCCTGAGCCCGCGCTGGCCAAAAGCGAACAATTCGCCAGGATCAGGGCCTCGACCTTTTCTGGATGCGCTACCGCGTACAGCACGGCGGCGTGACCGGCGTGGGCGGGACCATACAGCACAAATCGGTCAAGCTTCAAGTGGTCGACGACGGTCTCCAGGTCACGTACGTAATCGGTCAGCGCGAAGTCTCGAAGGCCCCTGGTCGACATGCCCATTCTGCGGGCGTCGTAGCAGAGGAGCTTGAAACGCTCGCTAAGCCCTTCCAGCCACTCCGATACCTCTGGATTGCTCCAGCGCAAACGAACGTGGCTCATGTGGAATGGCATCACTACAAACGGCTGCCCTTCGCCACACACCGTGTAGGCGAGGTCGTAGCCATCGCTTGTCCTGACGTATTGGACCGGAGGTGCTTCCATCGCAGGCGCAGTTTAGCGCTTTGCGTAGATGCCGTGCTGATTAGCCTCCGACCGGCGGGAGGCCTTCTTCCTTGCGCACTTCGTTGATGATTTCGAGGACGCGCTGGGGGTAGGGGGCGAGGTCGTACTCGAACTCCTGGCGCAGGCGGGTGTTGTCCATCATGTAGTTGCCGGAGAGCTCGCGGCCGCCGGTCTCCTTTTCGAAGCTGATCTGGGCCTCCGGCAAGTACTTCTGCACCAGCGCGGCGATGTCGCCCATGCTGATCGTCTCGCCGCCGGAGTTGTAGACGGCGTGCTCCGGCTTCTCGGCCAGGCTGACGCGCACGAAGATCTCAGAGATGTCCTCGACGTGGATGGGCAGGCGCATGGAGTCGCGGTAGGGGAAGGTGACGGTCTTGCCGCGGGCGGGCTCCGTGATGACCAAGACGTGGTCCATGGAGCCGCGCACCTTATCCGGGCCGGTGACGTTGGCGGGCCGGATGCCGGTGATCTGCATGTCGAAGGCCTTGTTGTACCACTCGGCCTGGTGCTCGTTGAAAACCTTCGAGGCGGAGTAGACGCCGGAGCCCATGCGGATGTCGTCCTCCGTGAGGGGGCGGTCGCCGTAGAAGCTCTGGCGGCCGTAGACGGCGAGGGAGCTGGCGTAGATCACGCGCTTGACACCGCAGAGCCGCGCCGCTTCGAAGCTGTTGTCCATGCCCAGGATGTTGATGCGAATGGCGTAGTGCGGGTCCTGCGCGTCGGTGACGCCGTCCGGCCGGAAGCCGAGCAGGTAGGCGAGGTTGAGGATGCGGTCGGGCTTGGTCTGGATGACGCCGTCGATCACGTCGTCGAACAGCGTAACGTCGCCGCGAAACGACTCGATCTTGCCCTTGAGCG
>CAZNHI010000466.1:0-2238 GCA_964572535.1 uncultured Dehalococcoidia bacterium | reverse complement strand
GATGCGCCGCGCCGCGACTTTGTCGCCCAGCAGCCGTAGCGTCGCCGGCGATGGCCCGATGAACTTGGTCCCGGCCGCCGCGCACGCCTCTGCAAACTCCGCCTGTTCCGACAAGAAGCCGTAGCCTGGGTGGATGGCTTCAGCGCCGCACGCCTGCGCCGCCCCGATGATCTTTGTGGTGTTGAGGTAGCTCTCCGCCGCGGCCGCAGGACCGATGCAGTACGCCTCGTCTGCATAGCGCGCGTGCAGCGAGGTCGCGTCCGCTTCGGAGTAGACCGCGACGCTGATGATGCCCATGTCGCGACAGGTGCGCATGATTCGCACCGCTATCTCACCGCGGTTGGCGATCAGGACCTTCTTAAACAAGCAGCGCCTCCAGCCCGGCAGGGCGGCTGTTTCGGCCGCAAAGCTAGGCGTTTTGTAGCACAGGCCCCTCCGGGCGGCAAACCGAAGGCGTGGCGCCCGCCGGCTTGCTATCCTTGACAGACCATTGCAGCAAGACGATAAAAGCGACCTTCGCTCCGATCAGCCAGATCCGCGAACAGACGACCTCATCGAGAATTACCGCACGATTCTCAACGAGCTCTCGCTGCTCACGACCGTCTCCGTCCTGCTCTTCGGCTTCCTGCTCACCTCGCCGGGCATCGCCGGCTCAGATGTCGAGGAGTGGGTCTACGCCCTCGCCATCGTCCTGGTCGCGACCGCTACGCTGGTCTTCATCCTACCCGTCGCTTACCACCATCTGCAGTTCCCCTATCGAGACTTCGAGAAGTTTCAGACGCGCTCGCATAACTGGCTACGCATCGGCCTGCCCATCCTCGGCGCCGGCTTCTACCTGAGCCTCGTCCTCTCCATCTCCTCGATCTTCGAAGAAGCCTCGGTCGTCATCGCCGGGCTGCCCATGATCGCGACGCTGGCCTTCTTCTACGCCCGCAAAGCCTGACGCTTGGACTGACCTAGGCGTAGCGGGTCCCAGCATCCTGGGCACTAGGTACAACCAGCTTCGAGTCGCTCCTACTTCTCCGCAACCTCCGCGAGAACGCGCTGCAGGAACGCGTCGACCGCGGTCGCCCCCAGGTCCTCGCCTTCACGCGTCCGCACCGAGACGGCGCCCGCCTCGATGTCGCGGTCGCCGGCGATCAGCATGTACGGCACCTTTTTGAGCTGCGCGTCGCGGATCTTCGCCTGCATGCGCTCCGACCGCTCGTCCACTTCGACGCGCAGACCCGCTGTCCGCAGCTGGTCTGCCACGCCGCGGCAGTACTCGTTGTGACGGTCGGCGATCGGGATCAGCGTCGCCTGCACCGGCGCCACCCAGACCGGGAACGCCCCGCCCAGGTGCTCGATCAGCACGCCCATGAACCGCTCGATCGACCCCAGAATGGCGCGGTGGATCATCACCGGGCGCTGCAAAGTCCCGTCTTCGGCCGCGTAATGCAGGTCGAAGCGCTCAGGCAGGTTGAAGTCCAACTGGAACGTCGTCAGCTGCCACTCCCGGCCGATAACGTCCTCCATGAACAGGTCGATCTTCGGGCCGTAGAAGGCGCCCTCGCCCGGCACCTCTTCGAAATCGACGCCCGACTTCACCAATGCGCCGCGCAGCGCCGTCTCAGCCTGATCCCAGATTCCGTCGTCGCCCAGGCGCTTCTCCGGCCGCAGTGAGAGCGTGAAGCGTGGCGCCCCCAGCCGAAACGCCCGGTAGGCCTCACGCATCATCTCGATCAGCGTCGTGATTTCGTCGCTGACTTGCTCGAGTCTGCAGTAGATGTGCGCGTCGTCCTGCGCCATTGACCGCACGCGTGTGAGGCCGTGCAGCGTGCCGGAGCGCTCGTAGCGGTGCAGCCGGCCGAAGTCGGCGTAGCGGATCGGCAGCTCTCGATAGGAGTGCACGGTGGCGGCGTAGATCAGGCAGTGACCGGGGCAGTTCATCGGCTTGACGCCCAGTTCGCGCTCGTCCGCCTCGATGAAGTACATGTTCTCTTTGTAGTTGTCATAATGCCCCGACATCTTCCAGAGGTCCGTCGAGAAGATCTGCGGCGTGATTACTTCCTGGTAGCCGTAGCGCCGGTACAGGCCCCGCATGAACTCGATCGCCTGGTTGTAGACCACCGCGCCCTTAGGTAGGAAGAACGGGCTGCCCGGGGCGATCGGGTCGACGAAGAACAGCTCCAGCTCGCGGCCGAGGCGGCGGTGGTCGCGCTTCTCAGCCTCCTCCAGGCGAACCAGGTGCGCGTCCAG
>CAZNHI010000465.1:0-2288 GCA_964572535.1 uncultured Dehalococcoidia bacterium | reverse complement strand
GGCGTGCTCGAGGCCCTGGGCATCGACTTCGACCTGCAGCCCAGCGATGTCGCGGCGCGCGGCAACTTCTGCACCCTGGACGCGCAGGGCCGCATCAGCGACCGTCGAGCCGGCCGCGTCGCCACCGACGTCAACGCCGCGATTTGCGAGCGCCTGCGCCGGATCAAGCTCCCCGCCGTCGAAGTCTTCGTCGAGTCCGTGCGCGAGCACCGCTTCGTGCTTGTCCTGCGCGGCGAGGGCCTGGACGGCCGCCTGGCGAGCACGGACCCGGAGCGCGAGGGCGTCGCGCCGAACACGGTGCGCGCGATGCAGTCCGAGGCGCAGGCCACCGCGGATTTGGCCAACGAGTTTGTGAAGCAGGCGCGCGACCTGATGAAAGACGAGGCCAAGGCCAACGGCATGCTGCTGCGTGGCTTCGCCAACTACCCGGCCCTGCCTTCGCTGCCTGAGGTGACGCAGATGCGCGCCGGCGCTTTCGCGGTCTATCCCATGTACCGCGGCCTGGCCAAGCTGGCGGGCATGACCGTCTCGCCCGGCGGCGGTACCCAGGCTTCGCAGCTGGCAGCCCTCAAGAGCCGTTGGGACGACTTCGATTTCGTCTTCTATCACTTCAAGCGCGCCGACGCCGCCGGCGAAGACGGCAACTTCCGCGCCAAGGTCGAGGCGCTGGAGGAGTTCGATGAGCTGGTGCCCCAGCTGCGCGAGCTGGGCGCCGGCGTCCTCATGATCGGCGGCGACCACTCGACACCGGCACAGCTGGCGGGCCATAGCTGGCACCCGGTGCCCTTCCTGATAAACTCAAGCCTCGGCACCACGGACGGTGTCGACGAGTTCAACGAGGCAGCCTGTCGCGGCGGCTCGCTCGGCACCTTCCCGGCCAAAGAAGTGCTGTCGCTAGCCATGGCGCATGCGGGCCGCCTGCTGAAGTACGGAGCCTAGATGCCCAGAACACAGACGAGAGTGCTGGGGGTGGTGCGATGAGCGGGGGCGCTCGTATTCCAATAGTCGCCGGCAACTGGAAGATGAACACGGACGCGGCCTCCGCGCGCGACCTCGTCGAGGCGATCAAGGCGGCCGGGACGTCGTCGGTCAGCGGCGTCGAGAAGATTCTCTGCCCGCCCTTCGTCTATCTGGCCCTGGTAGCGGAACTCGCGCGCGGCACGACCCTCAGCGTGGGCGCGCAGGACCTGGACTGGGAGGAGAAGGGCGCCTTCACCGGCGAAATCAGCGCCACGATGCTCAAGGACTACACGACCCACGTGATCATCGGGCACTCGGAGCGCAGGCAGTACTTCGGTGAGACGGACGAGAGCGTGAACAGGAAGCTGCGCGCCGCCCTGGCCCACGGCCTGACGCCCATCGTCTGCGTCGGTGAGACCGGCGATCAGCGCAACGCGGGCCAGACGCAGGAAGTGCTGCGGGGGCAGGTGAGGGGCGCGCTAAGTGACATAACGTTGCCCGCCACGGCGATCGTTGCCTACGAGCCCGTTTGGGCCATAGGCACCGGCGTGGCGGCCACGGCGCAGGACGCCAACGAAGCCATCGCCTTTATCCGAGCCGAAGTCGCGTCGCTGCAGGGCGAAGCCACCGCGCAGGCGGTACGCATCCTCTACGGCGGCAGCGTCACCCCCGCCAACATCGCCGAGCTGGTCGCGCAGCCGGAGATTGACGGCGGGCTCGTCGGCGGCGCCTCCCTGGTCGCAGACTCCTTCGCCGCCATGGTGAAAGCGCTCGGCCAGAGCTGAGGGCCGTCCAAGCTCGCGTGGTTCGACAAGCTCACCACGAACGGATTCATGAACCTGAACGTGGTGCAGGACCCGTTCGTCGTGAGCCTGTCGATGCAGGTCCTGAGCGACGTCGAAGGGGGACGTGCCTTTTGATCAGTATTCGTGTGCCCAGCCTCCCCCTCGCCGCGCACGGAGAGGGGGACTGAGGGGGTGAAGTCTCCCCTGATCGCGGTCGTCGGCGCCACGGCCACCGGCAAGACCGACGCCGCCATCGCCCTTGCCGAAGCTCTCGACGGCGAAGTTGTCTCCGCCGACGCCTACCAGGTCTACCGCGGCCTCGACATCGGCTCCGCCAAGGTTTCGCCCGAGCTACGCGCCCGCGTACCGCACCATCTCATCGACATCGCCGAACCCCAGGACCAGCTGACCCTCGCCCGCTACCTCGATCTTGCGCACGCCGCCCTCGACGACATCTGGGCTCGCGGCAAGCTACCGATCCTCGCCGGGGGCAGCGGGCAGTACGTGTGGGCGCTGCTCGAAGGCTGGCAGGTGCCGCGCGTC
>CAZNHI010000464.1:0-2297 GCA_964572535.1 uncultured Dehalococcoidia bacterium | reverse complement strand
TCTTCGTCGAGGCGGGGCGCGTGGAGGGGCCGTCGGTAGCGCTGCGGGCGCCGGGGATAACCCCGGGGCCCGTGATCCAGTTCGGCACATTCAACATCAACGCGCTGGAGAACGAGACGGACATGAACGCCTGGTACGCACTCTCGCGGCTACCGCTCGTGGCGCGCGGCGAGGGCAACCTGGGTGCGCGACGGCTGGTGTCGATCGCAGGCTGGCCGAAGCACGGCATCCTCTACGAGTTCGAGTCGTTGGCGGTCGCGGAGAAGAACCTGACCGACGCCTCGGAGTGGAGCCGAAGGGTGGTCGACAACCTGGTGCACGCACCGCACTCGCCGACGCTGGGCGTGCGCATCTGGCCGCCTACCTAGTCGAGATGCCAGACGAGGCTGGAAAGCCTCGGCTACGTTGGTAGCCTAGGCGCCGGGCGTCGTGATCGCACCTGAAGCTGTCAGCGCGGCGATTTCATCCGCGCTGTAGCCATATTCGCCCAGCACCGCGGCCGTGTCTCCGCCGGGCAGTGGCGCGGCCTGGCGCAGGGATGTAGATGTGCGGGACAGGCGCACCGGCGAGCGCACGAGCGTCAACGGGCCGTAGCGCGGGCTCTCTACGTCTTGCGCCAGCTTGAGGTACTGCACCTGCGGGTCCTCGAAGACCTGGTCGATGCTGAGCACCGGCCCGCAGGGTACTCCCACCGCGTTCAGGGCTGTGATCCAATAATCGCAGGTACGGGCGCGCAGCTTGTCCTGGACAAGTTCCCGCAGCTCTGGCCGGTGACCGGAGCGGCCGCGGGGCGTCTGGAAGCGCTCGTCCTGAGCGAGCTCCTCGGCACCGATGACGCGCAGGAAGTCGGCGAACATCCTGTCACCGGAGGCGGCGAGATTGATCAGGCCGTCGCTGGCCTCGAACACGCCCATGGGGAATGAGGTTGGGTGGTCGTTGCCTGCTTGAGGCGGCACTTCACCGCCGATCAGCCAGCGGGTCGCCTGAAAGTCGAGCATGGCGATAATAGCTTCGAGGAGCGAGGTCTGTACCCACTGACCCTCGCCGGAATGCTCGCGCTCCAGCAGCGCCGCCATGACGCCGTGGGCCAGGTAAAGGCCGGAGCAGAGGTCCGAGATCGGTACGCCGACGCGCCAGGGGCCGCTGCCGGGGGGTCCGGTCACGCTCATGACGCCGCCGAGGCCCTGCGCGATCTGATCGACGCCGGGCCGCGTTGAATAGGGCCCCTCTTGCCCGAAGCCGGAGATGCTGCCGTAGACGATGCGCGGGTTGATCCGCCGTAGCGTCTCGTAGTCGACCTTGAGACGGTGCTTAACGTCGGCGCGGAAGTTCTCGACGACCACGTCCGTGTCCTGTGCGAGACGGTAGAAGATATCGCGGCCGGCGTCAGTCTGCAGGTTGATGCAGATCGAGCGCTTGTTGCGGTGCAGGTTCTCGCGGTCGAAGTTCGGCAGGCTGCTGTCGATGCCGGCGCCGCCGGGACGGACGACCTGAATGACCTGCGCTCCCAGGTCGGCGAGGACGCGGACGCAGGTGGGCCCAGCCCGCGCGATGCAGAGGTCCAGGACTTTGATGTGAGCCAGCGGCCCCGGCGCATCCGGCGTGGTCATCTCGTGGTCTCCTCTCGAATCGTCAGGAGCTGGGCGTGACCGTGGGCATCACTTCAGAGGCGAAGAGTTTGAGCGAGCGCAACACCTGGTCCGTCGTGAGGTTGCCGAAGGCGAAGGTGCCGACGAAGTAATTGGCGCGGCTTTCGTCGAGGAAGCGCTGCACCTGCTCTCGTACCGTGTCCGGCGAACCGGCGAAGATACCGCCCCAACCGACGGCAGTTTCGAAGTCGCCGCGGCGCGACTCGCCGCTGCCGTCACGGCCGGGGCGCATGACGAAGCTGCGGTCGAAGAGGTTGTAGGCGCCGCGGGCGATCTCCACCGCCTCTTCGTCAGAGTCTGCGACGAAGACATGACGCGTGGCGCCGAGCCGGGGCCGCGTGACGTGGCCGTTGAGGCGTCCCTCCTCGTGCGAGTGCTCGGCCCAGACGGCACGGTACTGCGCCACGCCCGCCGCGATGACGTCCATACCGGTGCGTGTGAAGCCGAACAGTGTGTTAAAGCCCTCCCTCGCGACCCAGGCGACGCGGTCCGGGCTAGAGGTCGGGTACCAAAGGGGTGGGTAGGGGCGCTGCTGCGGCTCGATGGTCACCGGGGCGTCGTGGATGTTGTAGTAGCGGCCTGCGTGGGTGACGCGGCCGGTGCGCAGGCCCTGCAGCAGGATGTCGAAGCACTCCTGGAAGCGCTCGC
>CAZNHI010000463.1:0-2301 GCA_964572535.1 uncultured Dehalococcoidia bacterium | reverse complement strand
CAATCGCCGGCGTAACGTCCAACGTCTTCGGCATCTACGGCGTGACCAAATACGCCGTCGTCGCCCTGTCGGAGTACCTCTACCACAGCCTGCGCGAGACCAACGCGAAGATCGGCGCCTCAGTGCTCTGCCCCAGCTTCGTCACCACCAACCTCGGCACTTCGGACCGCAACCGGCCGGCGCAGCTGCAGAGCGACGTGGCCGCTGCATCGACGCCGCCTACATGGCACAACGACCCGGCGGTGCTCAACGCCCGCGACAAGCGCATCGAGGCCGCGCAGGCCGCTGACATAGTCTTCACTGCGATTCGCGAGAATCGATTCTGGATCTTCACCGACACGGAGATGGACGAGACGATCCGTGCCCGCGCCGAAGGCATGCTGGCCCGTCGCAATCCCGGCCCCACGCTGCTCTAGCCCAGGAGGAACCCATGGCCCGCTCCCAGGTCCCCGCCGACGTCCGCTTCGCCCTGCACGACAACCTCTTCGCCTACGCCTGGGCCCTGGACCGCGCCGATGAGAAGGGCGTCGCCGCCACCTTCACGCGGGACGGCTCGGTCACCGGCATCGCGAACCAGACCTGGCGCAACACGGACGGCGTCATCGAGTTCGCGCTGCAGGCATTCCAGCAGCTCGGCTTCAAAGGCCGCCAGCACCACGTGCAGCCGCTGTTCATCGAGCCCGCGAGCGACGGCTGGGTCATGGCCTCTTACTGGATGGCCGTGAACTGGGACATCGGCCGCCTGCCCACCATCGTCTCGATGGGCTGGTACCGCGACACCTACGCGCAGCAGGACGGCGAGTGGCTGTTCCGAGAGAAGGTCATCTCCCGCTGGGACAGCCAGACCGCCCCCATGGCCAACGAGGGCTAGCAGGATCAATCCTCCGGTCGCCCCTTTAGCGGAGGTCCGGGGGTGTCCCCCGGCTTTCAGCACAAAAGGGGTTCGGGGGTGTCCCCCAGCTTCGTCGCAAACCGGCGATCTGCCTATCCTGCGCCCCTTCAGCGGGGGTCCGGGGGTGTCCCCCGGCTTTCAATACCGGTCCGGGGGTGTCCCCCGGCTTCGTCGCAAACCGCCGATCTGCCGATCATGCGCCCCTTTAGCGGGGGTCCGGGGGTGTCCCCCGGCTTTCATGCCGGTCCTAGCTCCGGCAAGCGTCCAGCAACGCCGTCCGCTGCTCCTTGACCGCGGCCCTCGCCCGTTCGCGGCCCAGGTTCCAGGAGCGGATGCCGTCCGCATCGTCCGACCACTTCGCCAGCAGCGCCTCGGCCACCACGCAGGCGTCATCAGGCGCCAGCCGGTCGATGCGTTCGGCCAGGAGTGGCGCCGCATCCGGCCCCAGCTGCGACGCATGGTATGCGTCAAACGCGCGGCCGTCCGACAGCCGTGACGTGTTCGTGGCTGCGATCAGCGCGTCCGGGCTCCCGACGTTGAGCGCTAGCAGCGCCACGACCGCCGCCGCCGCGGCGCCCAGCGCGAACTCGTTGCGACGCTCCCGCAGCACCGTCCACAGGAACCAGACGAACACGGCGCCCAGCCAGATCAGGATCGTCACCACGTACAGACGCAGCTCCGTCAGCCCGAAGGCGTCCACGTAGACCCGCATCCGCTCCATGGCTGAGAGCATCACGACGAACAGGAGGACCACCAGGGCGCCCGCCAGAGCCTTGTAGACCAGTGAGGACAGGCGAATCCTGCTGCGAGCCCAATCGAACGCCAGCAACACCGGCAGCAGCAGCGCCGACGCCGCCACAAGCTCGAAGAAGCCCCGGCGCGCGTACTCGGCGTAGGTCAGGCCGATCGTCTCCTCGACCAGCGTCTCGCCGCCGAACAGGTAGCGCACCTGCACCAGCACAAACGCCGCGAACAGCGCGGCCAGCGAACCCAGCACCACCCCGGTCTCGACCGTCTTGAGTCGCTTATCCTCCGGAAGCTCCGCTTCTACTTCTCCCGGCACTTCCACTACCAACCCCAGCCAGAGCAGGCCGCAGGCGAACCAGCCCGCGCCCAGGAACCAGAAAGCGTGCTCCCAGACACCCATCGGGTCGAAACTGAGCAGGCCCTCGACGCGCGATTGGAACACGGCGTCGGCCGCAACGAACAAGCCGCCGAAGCCTGCCAGCAATGGCGCGGCCAGCAGCAGCACGCGGCTCGCTACCAGCGTGTTCTCGCGTGACCTGATGCCAATTCGCCGGCTCCACGTCCCGTCGATTGCCACACGCGGCAGGCTGGCCGCCAACGCCACACCTGCCCCCACGCCCAGCACCGCCAGGTCGAGCAGACTCGTGCGCCGCAGCGCCGCG
>CAZNHI010000462.1:0-2319 GCA_964572535.1 uncultured Dehalococcoidia bacterium | reverse complement strand
ACGCGATCGAGGCGATGGCGGAGCACGACTACCACGCGCTCTACGCCCGCGAGATCGAGAACCGGCGCCGTCTTGGTTATCCGCCCTTCGGGCGGCTCATCCGTTTGACGTACGCGCACACTGGCGCGGAGTACGCGCAACGCCAGGGGGCGATGATGGCGCGGCGCTTACGCGAGGAGCAGGCGCGCCTCGGGCTGCCGAACGTTGACGTCCTCGGCCCTGCGCCGGCCTACGTGCCGCGGATCCGCGGCCGCTGGCGCTGGAACGTCATCGTCCGCGGCGACGACCCGGCGGCCTTGTTGAGTGACGAGCCGCTGCCTCGCGGCTGGTCAGTGGACGTGGACCCGATCTCGGTGTTGTAGCGTCGGCGGGTGTCGCGCCGTTTAGCTGCTGCGTGTGGGAACCCGAGCCGGACTCCCAGGGCAACTTCTCGTGCGAGCCGGCGTGTGAGTGGCCGTTCAGTTCGTTGTCGGCGACCGGGTCATCCTTGTGGCGGTGAGGGTGGTCGTGGGCTGCTAGCTTCGAACTGAGGGAGCGCACGCTGTGGGCGTGCTCGTGAGAATGCGCGCCGTCAACCTCAGCATCGACTTCATGGATGATGTTCACCCACCTATTTTAGACCATCGGCGCCAGAAGCGTAGGACAGGCGGCTGGAATCACTCGAGGTACGGCCACCCAGGGTGTCTGGAAGTAACGCAGTGCGCTTGCGATTACCCTGCAAGTGTTTGAGCCGGTGCGAGAAGGGTTTTTGGCACGCCTCCAGGGCATAGAATTGATGACAAGGACGCCTCATCGTGGATCCGAAGAATTATCATTCAGGACGCAGGAGGAGAACATGAACATCATTGCGTGGATAGTAGTTGGACTCATCGGCGGAGTGGTTGGCAAGGCATTGATGCCTGGCCGCGCCCCTTCAGGGCTGATCATCACGATCCTTCTTGGAGTCGCCGGGGCGATCCTCGGCGGATTCCTGTCGATCGCGCTGGGCGTCGGCAACGGCGTGGATGACTTCGACGTTGGTACGATCGTTCTCGCCGTGGTAGGGACGATGATACTGCTGGCTGGGTACCGGATGGTGGTGGAGCGAGCCTAGCGTTTCGACGAAACAAGAGAGCGCCCGGTCTCGCACGAGACCGGGCGCTTCACTATCTTCCAGTTGCAACCGTCAGGCGAAGAAGCGCAGCGTGTCCTCCAGGGAATGGCGGCGCCAGTCCTGAACGTGGGGCGTTAAATCGTCCCGCACCCGCGTTGCGCCGCGGCCCTGAGCGGCGATGCCGTTGAGCGGCTCGGCGACTTCGAGCGGCGCCATCGAATGCCCGAGGTCCTCCATCAACTGTTGTGGCGGAGAAGGGGCCATGTCCTCGGTTCCGCTCGCGGCCTGGGCGATCGCCTGGGCTTGCTCAAGCACCTCGATCGCCGTGTCCAGGCACTTCATCGTTTCCGCCAGGGCGCCCGGGTCCACTCTGTCCTGCGCGTCCAGGCCGACTTCGATCGTTAGCACGCTGGCCCTGCGCTGCTTCTCGTGTATGCAGTCTCGGTACCATTTCACCGCTGGTCCATCATCGTGCATCGTGTCCTCCTCAAGCAGACGGTGGGCTTACCCGGGAGATCCGGGGGCCGTCGGCATACTCTCACCGGCGCCATCACCGGATCAAGGAGGTCCGTGCGTGGCCGCCGCCGGTCGGGCTGGTTGTCATGGGATTGTTACCATGACGTGATGCTTCAGTGCTAAGGCCAAAACTGAATCTGCAGATGCTCAAGAGATCTTGAAGGCACGTATACATGTCGTGTCCCCGGTAACGCGATGACGCTAGCACGGCACTTCCGGAATGCACCATTCGTTAACCCATTGTTCCTAGACAGCCTACCAATCTATCCATAGTCTGAGTTATGAAGCACCAGCCCACTGGGAGGGTAGAGGCCGAACCGAACGGTACTAACCTGAGGCTGGCTGCCAATCATCGGGGTCATTTACCCCGGCCGGCCTCCTGGAGGTCCTAGCCTGGAAGGGCGGGATCCGGGGGGAAACTAAATGGCTGGTCAAACGCGCACTTCTTCGCGACCAAGCTCATGGCGCTGGGCGACGCTTGCCGTCTTCCTGATGGCGATAGCCGCGCTCGCTGGTCCGTACCAGCAGGCCGCGTCCCGGCCTGCCAGCGTCCACTCCGCCGTCTACGACTGGATGGACGATAACCCCGGCCAGCCGGTGTCGGTCATAGTCCGCACCACCGACGGGGGCAGCACCAGCGATCTCTCAGCCCAGATATCGCGCCTCGGTGGCGAAGTCGGGCGTGAATTCGATGTTGTTCCGGGCGTCCA
>CAZNHI010000461.1:0-2323 GCA_964572535.1 uncultured Dehalococcoidia bacterium | reverse complement strand
CCCGGCATGCGACTCGGCTTCTTCACCGCCAAGGACGACTGGCTGCAGAAGGTCCTCTACTGGAAGATCGATGGCGGCACCAACAACTTCGCAGCCTTCGTCGCCGCTGAGTACCTCAAAGACCACCTCTGGGACCACGTCGATGAGATCAACGCCATCGTCAAGAGCAAGCTCGATGTCGTCATCGAGCAGCTGGACGCCAACAAGGACGCCTTCCCCTACCACAGCAACCCCAAAGGTGGCCTGTTCATCTGGATGAGCATCCCTGAAGACGCCGACCCCAACCGCATCCTGGAGCTCGCCAACGAGCGCGGCGTCCGTTACGGCACCGGCAAGGCGTTCCACAGCGGCGGCCAGGACGTTCACTATCTGCGCATTGCCTTCGGGTGGGCCTCCCATGACGACTTCCGCGAAGGCATCCCGCTGTTAGCCCAGTGCGTCCGCGACGCCCAGAAGATCCCCGTCGTGGCCACCACCACGTAGCGCATGCGGGAGTTCGATCTCGTTATCGTCGGCGCCGGGCTGGCCGGCCTCACTGCGGCTATGTACGCCGGCCGCTTGGGCCTCAGCGTCGGCATCGTCGACCAGATGGGCGCCGGCGGCCAGATCGTCAACGTCGAGAAGATCGAGAACTACCCCGGCTTTCCTGAGGGCGTCGCGGGCTTTGACCTCGGCCCTATGGCCCAGGAGCAGGCCGAGGCCGCCGGCGCCGAGTTCATCATGGACACCGTCGAAGCCCTCGAGATCGCCGGCGACAACCGCATCGTGCGCTGCGCCGAAGATGAGCTGCACGCCCGTGCCGTGATCGTCGCCGCCGGCTCCAGCCTGCGCGCCCTCGGTATTCCCGGCGAAGAGCGCCTGCTCGGCAAAGGCGTTTCCCACTGCGCCTCCTGCGACGCCCCGTTCTTCGCAGGCCAGGACGCCTGCGTAATCGGTGGTGGCGACTCCGCGCTCGACGAGGCCGCCGTCCTCGCCGAGCAGGCCTCCCGCGTCCTGGTCATCCACCGGGGCCCCGAGTTTGAGGCCCAGCAGGTCATCCTGGACAAGGCCGCCGCGACGCCGAACATCGAACCCGTCTTCAACGTCGAGGTCGAGGAGATCCTCGGTGAAGACTCCGTCAGCGGCGTGCGGCTGCGCGACCTCGAGTCCGGCGAGACGCACGTCAAGCAGCTGTCAGGCGTCTTCGTCTTTGTCGGGCTCGAGCCCAACACCGCCTTTGTCCGCGGCGTCCTCGACCTCGACGAAGCCGGTCACATCAAGACCGACATCCTCATGCGCACATCCGTCCCCGGCGTCTTCGCTGCCGGCGACATTCGTCAGAGCTCCGTCGCGCAGCTGGTCAGCGCCGCCGGCGATGGCGCAACCGCCGCCATCGCCGCCCACCGCTACCTCACCGCCCGCGCCTAGCTCAGGTACCCGTTCTCCCTCAGGCAAGCCCGCAGCGCCTCAACGCCCTCCACCCGGTACGCCCGCATCCCCACGCGTCGCGCTGCCTCCACGTTGGCCTCCAGGTCGTCGAAGAACGTCGCGTCTCCGGGCCGGACGCTCATTTCGACCAGGACGTGCTCGTATATCTCCAGCGCCGGCTTGCGCAGGCCCACTTCGTGCGACGCAAACGCCCGCTCGAACAGTTGCGGTATGCCCAGCACCTCTCGATTGCGCCGCCAATGCAGATAGTTCGTGTTGCTCAGCGCCGCCAGCCGGTACCCGGGTCGCAGCTCGTCCAGCAGCTGCATCGCGCCCGGGTACAGCGACCGCGACCAGGACTCGAACTCGGCCAGGAAGCGCTCCCGCGACACGCCCAACGGCCAGTGCGCCTCGAAGCGCTCACCGAACTCCGCCGGCGTCAGCATCCCCGTCTCGAACGCCGACCAGATCTCGGACGTTGCCTGCACCAGCTGCAGCGTCTGCTCGTGCGTCAGCTGCTCGCTCAGCACGCCGTGGATGTCCTGCAGCCCGCTGTACTCCAGCAACACGCCGCCAAGGTCGAACAACAGCAGCTCACGAGGTCTGTCAGTCATGGACACCTCAGGTATAAGTTACGCTAGCGTCCCCCGCGGCTTACAGCCACAGGAGCCTGCCATGCCTGCCAAATCAATCGACTTCGGCCTCTTCGACTGGATCGACTTCTCGGACCCCGCCAGGCTCGGCGCCGCCTTCGAGCAGCGCCTGCTCATGCTCGAGTACGCCGACCAGGCAGGCTACTATTGCTACCACCTCGCCGAGCACCACCTGACCCCCCTCAGCGGCGTGCCCTCGCCCGGCCTCTTTCTCGCCGCCGCCTCTCAGCGCCCCACGCGCATCCGGCTTGGCGCGCTCGTCT
>CAZNHI010000460.1:0-2327 GCA_964572535.1 uncultured Dehalococcoidia bacterium | reverse complement strand
GGCCGCACAAGACCCCCTTTGAGCCCCCGGGCGAACGTCCGTTTTCCACCCATTGCGGACACCCAACGCTAGATTTCGGTGCCTCGGAGAGGGCAAGGGCAACGTCGATTTCCACGCCCAAATATCTTACTGTGCTCTCAAGCTTGCGGTGGCCGAGCAGCAGCTGGCAAGCGCGCCGTTCGTTTCTTGCCTCGGTCTCCGGTGGTGTCGCCACGGCAGCCCTTGTCGTGGTGATCGGGTCCGAAGAGGCGCAGGCGCAAATCCGCTGCAGCGATGCGGATACCGGCAGCCACGGCGACCCCGGCGGCAGTGGACGCCACTGCGGCCGAGCCAGTCCCCCTGCCACGGGCTGCACCGATCGCGACGTCGGTCAAGGTTCGGATTCGCCCGGCCACGGCCGCCACTGTCGGCGCAGCGGGGTCTCGGGCTGCACCGACCGTGACGCAAACCATAATGCCGATCAGCCCGGCAATGGCCGCTGCGGACGTCGCCGCTGCACCGATTCCGACAGCGGCCGTTCCGCCGACGAGCCGGGCCGCGGCCGCAGCTGCTAAGTCCCCCGTCGCACCAGCCCGATCAGCAGCAATAGCACGATCGCTCCGATCGTCGCGTAGACGATTGAGGTGACGAGCGGATTGACGACGCTGAAGCTGACGCCAAGCCTCGGCAGCAGCCAGCTGGCGAGAAATGCGCCCACCACTCCAACCACCAAGTTTCCAACCAGGCCGAAGCCATAGCCCTTGATGACGACGCCGGCTAGGAATCCGGCCACAACGCCGACGACAATCAAAATCAGCAGGGATTCAACGGTCATGTCGCTCTCCTTTGCCCTTGGCGTCCGGTAGCCGGATCGTTTGGCGGCTTCAGGCTTAGCATCCCGCGGCGGAGAGGACGCCCCCGATTTTCAAAACGCTGGCCAGCGGTCCGATGACGGGCACAGGCTGAACGTCCGCTTTCCATCTGTGGACGCCCCCTTCAGCGCAAGCGGTTTTTGGCTGGTGTTTGGCACGTAGTCGGATGCTGCCATCTGTCCGGCTTTTCGATGCAGCGATGATAGCTGCGAGCCTGTATGGGAGTTCGCGGACCGGATCCAAATCACCCTAAGCGTGCTTGATGAGCACGGTGGAAAGCCCTGGTTCTTCCGGCCCCGTCTCGCCGACTGTTGTGCCATACCCTCCTTCGACCGCTTACGCCTTCGACAACCTCACGCCCGTGACAGCATCATGCTGCCGCGGCCGGAGCCCGGTAAACTCCGTCTTTGGCGAGCAGGGCCCAGACGATCCGGGCCGTCTTGTTCGCCAGCGCCACCGTCACCAGCATGCGCGGCTTCCTCGTCATCATCTGCGCAAGCCATGACCCGGCCGGTGCGCCGCGCCTGCTCGCCTGGAGCACGACCGCGCTGCTGCCGATGATCAGCAGCCGCCTCAGTGTTCGCTCGCCCATCTTCGATATGGCGCCCAGCTTCTGCTTGCCGCCGGTCGATCTCTGCAGTGGCGTGAGCCCCAGCCAGGCAGCGAAGTCCCGGCCCTTGCGGAACGTCTCCGGAGGCGGCGCCAGCGCGATGAGCGCGGTTGCTGTGATCGGGCCTATGCCCGGGATGGTCATCAGCCGCCTGGCGACCGGATCCTCCTTCGTGCGCCTGGCGATCTCGCGATCGAGGCCTGCGATCCGCTCGTCCAGTGCCTTCACGCTGTCGATCATCACCAGGAACACGGCGCGCGCGCTCTGTGGCAGACCAGAGGTCGGATCCGCGATACGGGCCGTCATGCCGGCGAAGTGGAACAGGCCCTTCGGCGCTACCCAGCCATACTCCGCCAGAAGACCGCGCAGCGCGTTGATGAGCTGGGTACGCTGGCGCACCAGCAGATCGCGCCCCCTGAACACAACCGCGCCCGCCTGTTGCTCCTCGTCCTTCACCGGCACGAACCGCATGCTCGGGCGCTGCGAAGCCTCGCAGATCGCCTCCGCATCAGCAGCATCGTTCTTGTGCCGCTTCACGAACGGCTTGACGTAAGCCGGCGGGATCAGCCGCACCTCATGGCCCTGCCGCTTTAGCGCGCGCCCCCAATGATGAGCGCCGCCGCATGCCTCCATCGCCACCACACAGAGCGGCTGAGCCGCGAAGAAGCCAAGCAACTTGCCGCGGGTGATCCTCCTGCTGAACACAACCGCGCCAGAGCCATCTGCTCCATGCGCGTGGAAAACCTGCTTTGCGATATCGAGCCCGATCGTGGTAACCTCGCCCATGGACGCCTCCCTCCAAGTGGTCGTTCAACACCACCACTTTGGCACATAGATGCCGTCGGGGGGCGTCCACCCCATCACCC
>CAZNHI010000459.1:0-2335 GCA_964572535.1 uncultured Dehalococcoidia bacterium | reverse complement strand
GCACCAGGCAGCGTTACATCACCGTCTTTGTCGATGACGTTGAGGGTTGCGAAGACAGCCTGAACGCTGCCTTCCGTGTCGGCCTTAAGGGTTAATGAGAGGTTCTTGTGTTCCAAAGAAAGAGCCCCCAAACGCGCTTGCGTTCAGGGGCTCTAGGTGTTCCGTTTACGGCCTTATGGTCTCCCCGACCTGACGTAATGATTGACTTACTGCTTAATCTTGTCAATCCTGGCGCTTTCAGTGAGTTTGAACGCTACGATTTCGCCGTGATTGATGTCGAGTTGCAGGTTGCCGCTTTTTGCAGCAGCGCAGAACTCCGCAAGGCGGAGCGCGATCAGGGGCGGCAGTTCGCAGGTCATCATGGTCATTGACCGGCCTCCATCGCCTGCTTACCAAGATCGTCAATCGGGACCATGTTCGTCATCGCCAGCAACTCAGCGGCGGTGCCGCCCATCGGCTCGAGCTCTTCACGTACCCTCTTCTCGTCCTCGGTCATAAAGGTCGCTAGCCGGTACGCCTGATAGCGTTGGAGCGTGTTGCCGCGCAGAAGCCCGGCCGTGTTCATCCTCATGTAGCGGTTGGTCTTGCGGCGCACGAGCAGATCGTCGGATACCGCCTGCTGTATGCGGTTGATGTGGCCGTTGAAGTTGAAGGTCGTAAGGTTACGGTTCTGCTCCTCAAGGCCGTTGCCGCCTCCCTGGCTGGCGTGGTCCATGTCTGCGAGCAGGAACGGCGGCAGACCCAGCAAGCGCGCCATGTCCGAAACGGTTAGCTTGCGGGCCGCCTCGTTTTGCATCTCATCGAGGTCATTGCTGACCTTCTGAAATTTCAATCCGCCGCCGAGGACGCCAATATCCGCGCTTTTTGTTGTGCCGCCGTGCAATTGCTTCCACCTCTTAGAGAGGTCTTCTGCCTGAGTAGGAGTCAGGACCGTGTCGGTGGTCAGGATACCGGGCGGTACCTGGCCTTGGCTAAAGGCTTGCAACGCCCAATCTTCGGCGGTCAGCCCGAGCGCGAAAGCGCGCGCCGCGATCTTGATCGGGTCATAGCCCAGCAGCGCACCGCCCCAGTTGGGGATATGAACGATCTCACCGCCCAGCCGATAATCGAAGTAGGCTCGTTCTTCGCCATCGATCAGGTAGACCTTGACGCCTTTGTCCGTCCGCGCCACTTCGACACGGCTTCGCTCGATGTACCAGATGCCCCACTGCTCGCCTACTTCTACATCGTCCTCGTTTACGACTTGGCCGCGCCCGTTCTTCGTGACGAAGATGAACGCGTTGCCCCGGACCTCGTCGCCGACGACGCGCTCCCAGAAGCTCTGCATGGTCATCTCAGGGTTAGGCCGCCGCCAAAGGTAGGTCGTGTCTTTCGTCTTGAGCTTGACCGTCTTGCCCTCTTCGCCCGCAGCGTCGATCTCTTCGTGGAAGACCTGGACCGGCAGCCCGCCGACGGTGCCGGCAATCAACGCCACGCCGCGGTAGAACGCCGTCAGGGAGAGCGCTGACGCGTCGGTGACAGCCGGGACATTGGTCGGCAAACGCCAAGTGTCAGTGCGCCAGGAGCCGATCCCCGCGCCGAAGGGCCATCCCCAGCCGCCATTGCCGCCCTCTAGGGCTGGGTTTGGGCCGCTCGTGCGAAGACGGTTACGGATGCTATCCAGGACCATGTGGTGACTCCCCTGCCAAGAGTGCAACTGCGATCAGCAAGCCCCCCGCGACGGCGATGCCGGCTACTAGTTCGATCATACCCACAGCGCCAATAAGGCACGCCGCCCCAGTCGCCCCTAAGACGTCACGCATCCACGGCTTCATTCGTTGCCGCCTGGGATGTAGTAACCGCCGATGCCCGCCGCCGCCGGCGTCCGCGCCAGATGCACGGCGCCGGCGGCGGCATAGACCGCATCGACGTGCCCCTCACCCTTGCGGCTGAAACGCCAGCCGTCGCCGTGCGTCAGCTTCTCCGCCGCCGAGACGTGCGCATCGAGCAACGGGTCGCCCGAATGCGCCAGCCGTTTCGTGCCCACCTGCTCAGCGAAGCCCATGCATACCGCTGTCACGTCGCCACGCAGCTCCTCTAATACCACGCCCGGTGGCGGCCAACCCGAGCGCTTCGCCATGTCAGCCGCCAAAGATGCGGCGGGCCCGGACGGGAACCACCCCAGCTTCACCGGCTTCACGCGCCCCACAATCTCAGACAGCTCCCGGCGCAATGAGTCCGTACAGCCAGGGCCAGACCAGGCCTTCACCGGCTCGATC
The DNA here is from genome assembly GCA_964572535.1 of uncultured Dehalococcoidia bacterium. Taxonomy (GTDB): domain Bacteria; phylum Chloroflexota; class Dehalococcoidia; order DSTF01; family WHTK01; genus WHTK01. The sequence continues at coordinate 77 of CAZNHI010000459.1, read as the reverse complement.
CTCACCCGCCCATCGTCCAGCAGCGCCGCCGCGTACATCGTGGCGTGCTGCAGGTCCGGCGCCACGTCGAGGCAGAC
>CAZNHI010000458.1:0-2338 GCA_964572535.1 uncultured Dehalococcoidia bacterium | reverse complement strand
CCTCGCTGCTGCGCCACCTCTGGTCCCTGGCTGTCGAGGAACAGTTCTACGTGGTTTGGCCGATGTTGCTCGCCGTCTGCCTACCGATCCTCAAGAAGAACATGACGCTGGTCATCATCCTTGGGGCCGCAATCGCTGCGGCGGTTGCCATGGCGCTGCTCTACGAACCGGGGCGCGACGCCTCGCGCGTCTATTACGGCACAGACACGCGTGCCTCCGGCCTGCTGCTCGGCGCCGCGCTCGCGTTCCTGCTCTGCGGCCGTGCTCTCGGCTCTCAAACCGCGCGACTCCTCATGGCCCTTACCGGCCTCGCCGCCCTGACCGGCCTCGCCGCCGCCGCCTTCGCCTTCGACGAGACCTCGACACTGCTCTACTGCGGCGGATTCCTCGGCGTCGGCCTGCTCAGCTGCGGAGCCATCCTCGCGCTCAGCCAACCCGGCCGCCTCTCCCGGCTCATCGGCGGCGTGCCTCTGCGCTGGCTGGGCGTGCGCTCATACGGCATCTACCTCTGGCACTGGCCCATATTCCTGCTCACCTGGCCCAATCAGACAGGCATCGTCCTCGTCGCAGCCCAGTTCGCCGCAGTCGTACTCATCGCCGCGCTCTCCTACCAGTTCTTCGAGAAGCCCGTGCGCGAAGGCGCCCTCTCCCGCATCTGGAGCGACCTCCGCTCCTGGCGCGGCCTCAGCCTGCGTAACCAGAGCGCGCTCGCGGTCGGCGGCAGCGTCGCGATTGCGCTGGTGGTCTCGCTGGGCGTGCTGGCGGCCCTGGCCAAGCCGCCGGAGAAGCCGGCCTACTTCGCGCTCGATGGCGTGCGCATCCGTCACAGCGAGACCGCTTCCTCGCAGGAGGCAAGCATCGTCCCGGCAACCAGCTTCATGAACCGCGTGCAGACCAGCTTCGCCGAAGTGACCAGCCTGCCGCTGCCCTGCCCGCGCGGCGCAGCCTCTTCCGGCTGCGCCGAATCGCCCTCCCTCCTGGTCAGCGTCAACTTGAGGCCTGTTAACGCTTCCCTGGGCGACGCCGCCCTCGCAGACCTCGGACAGCTGCCTGAGCGGCAGGCGCCATCTACTCAGCCCGTCCGGATGCCCGGAGCGCGCGCCGTCCCCTCAGATCTGCCCCTGGTCACCGCCATCGGCGATTCCGTCATGCTCGGGGCCGCAGCCCGTCTCGCCGCCACCATCCCCAACATCGACCTCGATTCGCAGGTCGGTCGTCAGGCTTCGACCGCAATCGCCCTCCTGCGCGAGCGCAACCAGGCCGGCCAGCTGGGGCAGATCGTCCTGGTGCACATCGGCAACAACGGCACCCTCACCCGCTCTCAGTTTGAAGAGATTATGTCAATTCTCGGTGACGAGCGGCAGGTAGTCTTCCTGAACCTGCAGGTGCCGCGAGGCTGGCAGGACAGCAACAACGCCGTCCTTGCCGAAGGTGTCCATGGCCACGCCAACGCCAGCCTCATCGACTGGCACGCCCTCACCATGGACCACCCGGAACTCTTCTCCACCGACCAAATCCACCTCAGCGGCTCCGGCGCCGAGCTCTACACCCGTCTCGTCATCGAAGCCGTCCTCGGCTGACCCAGGACGCCCGTCATCACCCCGTCACCCATTGCGAGCCAGAAGCGCGTCAGCGCGAGCCCAAGAGCTGATAGCTGAAACCTGACAACTCCCACCCCACCCGCTAGAATCGAACCCGCCTCAGACCCCGAACACGCTCAGCTAGAGGAGTCAGCGATGCGCATCTACAACTTCGGCGCCGGTAACCCGGACCCTGGTTCCTTCCCGGCCACAGAGCTGGCCGAGGCCGCCGCCCGCGTCCTTGCCCGTGAAGGCGATCAGCTCGTCCTCTACCCGGACCAGCGCGGCCACGCCCCCCTGCGCGAGATCGGTGCCGCGCGCTTCACCAAGAACCACGGCAAAGAGATGAACATCGATAACATGGCGCTGACCACCGGCTCCATGCAGGCGATCAGCCTCGTCTCTCAGGCCTTCCTCAAGCCCGGCGACACGATCATCACCGAGGAGTTCTCTTACTCCGGCAGCATCAACTGCTTCCGCAAGTACGAGGCCAATATGGTCGGCATCCCCGTCGATGACGAGGGTATGAACACCGACGCCCTTGAGGAAGCGCTGAAGGACCTCGACCGTAAAGGCACGCTGCCGAAGTTCGTCTACAGCATCGGCACCAACCAGAACCCTACGGGCACCATGATGCCCGTCCACCGTCGCGAGAAACTGCTGGCGCTGACCCAGCGCTACGGCATCCCTGTCGTCGACGACGACTGCTACGCCGACCTCCTCTTCGGGGAGCCTGCCCCCACCAGCCTCTACGCCAT
>CAZNHI010000457.1:0-2345 GCA_964572535.1 uncultured Dehalococcoidia bacterium | reverse complement strand
CCCTGACGCTGGCCACGGCCGCCTGCCTCACCAAGGACCACCGCGACTACCTGGAGCGCCTGCCCGACACGTCCGGTATCCCCAACGAGGTCGTGGTGCAGAAGAGCACGCGCCAGAAGTACGACCGCTGCTTGACCATCCCGGGCGCGAAGCTGGTTGAGGCGGGAGATGCGCACGGCATGACGCCCCAGCAGCTCCGCGAGGCCATCGGCCCGGACACGGCGGCGGTGCACTACCTGGCGCCGTCCGGCGCGCCCACAGACTCTCCCGGCCGGCCGCCGGTCGAAGCGGTGATCGAGGTCGCGCACGCGGCAGGCGTACCGGTGATCGTCGACGCGGCGGGGCTGACCTACCCCATCGACAACCTGCGCCGCTTCACGCGACTGGGTGCGGACCTCGTCTGCTACGCCGGCAAGTACTTCGACGCACCGCAATCGACGGGGCTGCTGGCCGGGCGCCGTGATCTGGTCGAGATGGCTGCGATCAACGGCTTCGTGGGCTTCGAGAGCAGCGGCTATCACACCATCGGCCGGCCGATGAAGGTCGACCGGCAGGAGATCGTGGGCTGCGTCACGGCGCTGCGCGAGTGGCTGGAACTGGACCATGAAGCGCGCTTTGCCATCTACGGCGAGCACATCGACATCCTCGTCGGCGCCCTCAAAGGGCTGCACGGCGTCGAGGCGTACCGCATCTCGGAGCACGAGACCCCTACGCCGATGCTGCGCGATGGCGTGCGTTTGAGGCTCGAGTCGCCGCAGCGCGCCGAAGCGGCGGTGCAGGCGCTGCGCGAAGGCGAGCCCGCTATCTGGACGCGGCAGGACGACCGTCTGGGCGACAGCGTGAACCTCTCGGTGGCGTACCTGCAGGACGGCGACGCGGGACTGATCGCGCGGCGTCTGCGGGAGGTACTCAGCGCCTGACGCCGCGTTCAGCGCCGGCTTCGGCTTATGATCCCCACTAAATGGCTGCGCCTACCGTCGTCGTGTTCGATTCCGGCCTCGGCGGCCTCACCGTCTACCGGGAGGCCGTCAAGCTGCGCCCGGACGCCCGCTACGTCTACTGCGCCGACGACGCCTGCTTCCCCTACAGCGACCAGGACGAAACGGCGCTGACGGCGCGCGTCCTGGAGGTGATGGGGCGCATCATCACGCGCTACCGTCCGGACCTCGTGGTCGTCGCCTGTAACACCGCTTCGACTGTCGTCCTGCCGGACTTGCGCGCCCGGTTCGACGTGCCGTTCGTCGGCACCGTGCCGGCGATCAAGCCCGCCTGCGCCCTGTCTCAGAGCAGGCTGGTCTCGATTCTCGGCACCGAGGCCACGGTGCAGCGCGAATACACGCAGGCACTGATCCGCGACTTCGCCGACGATTGCGAGGTCACCCTCGCCGGCTCCGCCAGCCTCGCCTCTATTGCCGAGGCGTCCCTGCGAGGCGAGCGCGTGGACGAAGGCGCCATCGCGCGGGAAATCGCGCCCTGCTTCGTCGAGGTCTCCGGCCGCCGCACGGACGTGGTGGTGCTGGCCTGCACGCACTACCCTCTGCTGCTGGACCGCCTGCAGCGCCTCGCCCCCTGGCCGGTCGAGTGGCTGGACCCTGCCCCGGCGATCGCCCGGCGTGTCGCTGACCTGCTCGGCGCCCCCCGAGACGAAGCACCCACAGACGCCCCGCTGGCGGTCTTCACCTCGGGCGACCCACCGCGGCGGGTGCTCGAAAGCTTTGGGTTTCGGACGGAAGACGGGGCGCTTTAAGAGGCGCCTTCGGGTGACAATTCTCGCTAAGAACATATTGACAGGCTGTGCTAGAGTCATAAGTTGCAGCCGATTGACAGCTCAGATTCACCCGCCATATACTGAATGCATCCTGCCCAGATACTACTTGTCGCTCAAAATTCCCCCCTTGTACACCATCCCTAGTTCAACCTGTCCCGAGTTCTAGAGCCTTCTGAGGAGCAACCGAGAATGACGCTTGCGCGAGATGTTGTGCGGTTTGGCGACTACCAGCCTACGACTGAAAAGTGGTACTCGAAGATTCCCCAGATCATGGAGATGCCGAACCTGATCAAGGTTCAGCTGGACTCCTACGCGTGGTTCGCCCGTGAGGGCCTGCGCGAGCTGCTGGACGAAATTTCGCCGATCCAGGACTTCACCGGCTCCAAGATGGAGCTGCGCTTCGGCGAGTACACCTTCGGCGAGCCCAAGTACTCCGAGGCCGAGTGCCGCGACCGCGACGCGACTTTCGCCGCACCGCTGCGCGTCAAGGTTGAGTTGATCGTCAAGGAGACGGGCGAGGTTAAGGAGCAGGAGCTGTTCATGGGCGACTTCCCGCTCATGACGCCCACCGGCACGT
>CAZNHI010000456.1:0-2347 GCA_964572535.1 uncultured Dehalococcoidia bacterium | reverse complement strand
GCCTCGGCGATGTCCAAGGGCGTCACGAACGAGATGGTGCTGGCGGCGCTCGATGCCGGCCTGCGCGACTTCGGCGAGAACTACGTCCAGGAGGCAGGACTGCGCAGCACGGACCTCGGCCCCCGGGCGCGCGAGGCCACCTGGCATTTCATTGGCCACCTGCAAACCAACAAGGTGCCCGCCGCGCTGGCCATATTCGACACGATCGAGAGCGTCGACTCGCTGAAGCTGGCCCAGGCAATCAGCCGCCGCGCCGAGAAGCCGGTGCGCATCCTGCTCGAGGTCAACGTTGCCGGTGAGGCGTCCAAGCGAGGCTTCACGCCGGAGGAGGTCGGCGGCGCGGTGGCGCAGATCGCGGCGCTGCCGAACATCGACCTTGCGGGTTTGATGACGATGGCGCCGGAGACGAGCGACGCGGAGGAAACGCGACCCGTTTTCCGCAGGCTGCGCCAACTTGCGGAAGCCAACGGCCTCACGGAGCTTTCGATGGGCATGACCAACGACTTCGAAGTCGCAGTCGAGGAGGGAGCCACGATGGTCCGCATCGGGCGCGCGCTATTCGCGGGGCGGCCGCGATGAACATTGGGCTGATCGGCGGCGGCGCCATGGGCGAGGCGATCGTCTCCGCCGTGCTCAACGCAAAGGTCGCGGCAGCGGCGCAGATCAAGGTCTACGACGTGATCGCGGAGCGCACGCGTCAGCTCGGCGGCAAATACGGCGCCGGCGTGGCGGAGAGCCCGGAGCAGGCGGTCGAGGGCGCCGACTTCGTAATCACAGCCGTGAAGCCGCAGGACTTCCCGAAGGCCGCAAGGGCCATCGCGGGCAGGCTCAAGGGCGCAACCGTGATCTCGATCATGGCCGGCGTCACCGTGTCGCAGCTGACCTCCGCGCTGCAGACTGACGCCGTCGTGCGCTCGATGCCGAACACGCCGGCGCAGATCGGCGAGGGCATGACAGTGTGGACCGCCACTCCCGGCGTTAGCGACACGGCGCGCGCCGGCGTGCGTCAGATCCTCGGCGCCATGGGCAAAGAGGCGTTCGTGCCGGAGGAGAAGTACCTGGACATGGCGACAGGCCTCTCCGGCAGCGGCCCCGCTTACGTCTTCCTGTTCATCGAGGCGCTGACCGACGCCGGCGTGCACATTGGCCTCAGCCGCGAACTCGCGGCGACCATGGCGCTGCAAACCGTGCTGGGCTCGGCGCGCTACGTAGAAGCCACCGGCAAGCACCCAGCAGAGCTGCGCAACCAGGTCACATCGCCCGGCGGCACCACGGCCGAAGCGCTGCGTGCCTTCGAAGCGGGTTCGTTCCGTTCAGACGTGCTCGAAGCGGTCATAGCGGCTTACGAAAAGTCGAAAGCCCTGGGGGGCGACGGCAAGAAGTAGTGAGCTCATCAGACCTCGCCAACATCATCGACAAGACGTTCCTGGTGCTGACGGTCGCGATCATCGCGCGCGCCCTGATCACCTGGATCCCAAACCTCATCGACCCACGCGGCGCAATCTCCGAGTTCCTGTTCACGATTACGGAGCCGATCCTCGCGCCGATCCGTAAGGTCATGCCGCGCATGGGCATGTTCGACTTCACGCCGATGATCGCAATTATCCTGTTACAGGTGATCCGTCAGATCCTCGTCGAATTCGTACAAAGCTAAGGCAGCGCTAGCTCAGCCTTGCCCGTACTTCAGCCAGCGAGAGGCCTGTCACACGCAGGCGCTTCGTGCGCCCCGTCGCGCCGGTGACGAGCTGAATGCTCGAAGGGGCCACGTCCAGGCGGGACGCCAGCAGGCGGAGCAGCGCCTCGTTGGCCTGCCCCTCCACCGGCGGCGCCCGCAGCCGCACGCGCAGCTCCTCGCCCTGCCAGCCGACAACCTCATCCCGCCCTGCCCGGGGCGTAACGCGCACAACGAAGGTAGCGGGTCCAGACACGCCGAAATCGTAGCTTGACACCTAAGAACAGTCGTTCTAAATTGTCACGGGTAATAGCTCGCAGGCGCGCTGGCCACCGGCTGACATCGGCCCGGCCGCCCAGGCAGGAGTAGAATGTGACCACGATGACGGACGAACGCACGCGCGCCATTGACCTGGCAATCGGCCAGATAGAGAAGCAGTTTGGACGCGGCGCAATCATGCGCCTGGGCGAGAAACACAACCTCGAAATCGAATCAATACCCACCGGCTCCCTGGGGTTGGACCTCGCCCTAGGCATCGGCGGCGTGCCGCGGGGGCGCATCACGGAGCTGTTCGGCCCGGAATCGTCCGGCAAGTCGACGCTCTGCCAGCACATCATCGCCGAGGCCCAGAAGACGGGCGGCCTCGCAGCCTACATCGACGTCGAGCACGCGCTC
>CAZNHI010000455.1:0-2348 GCA_964572535.1 uncultured Dehalococcoidia bacterium | reverse complement strand
CTTCCTCCGCAACTCCCCTCGCGTCGACAAGGTGGAGGTTGTTCGCAAGGGCAAGGTCCGGCGCTCGCGCCTCTACTACTTGCGAGAGCTACGCGGTCGCGCGGCGCGCATCAAAGAGAAGGCCCGCACCCGCTAGCAGCCGCGTCTCAGCCGAGAAGAATGAACGTAGGGGCCCAGCATGCTGGGCCCCTACGTTCATTTAATCCTCGCTCGGCCCGCCGAAGGGTCCGCTCTACCAGCCGGCTCGATGAGGGGCGGCGTAATGTCCCTTGTTCCAGCCGCCACGTTCGTTCTTGGCCACATAGGCGCCCTGGATAATCTGGTCGCCGAAGTCGCTGCCGATGCGTCCCGTAGCCGCATAGTCGTACAGCGCCACCAGGAAGATCGTCTCCAACGCCTTCACCACGGCAATGCCGAACGTCAGCAACAGGGCGCCGGTGACGATCGCCAGGACTAGGGAGCCCAGGCCGAAATAGAGCAGCGCGGCCGGCGCCAGCGCGACGAGTACGACAAAGACATAGCCGATGCCGAAGCCGAAGTTCGCGACCATGGCCTTGCCCCACTGCTGTCGGAACAGGTCGGTGGAGCGCGAGAGGGCGTCCATGGGGCTGGTGCCTTCGATGATCAGGACGGGGACAACAAAGAACGTCGCGTAGCCCCAGACCAGCTTGAGCACGAATCCGAAAAGCTTGCCGATGAGGCTGCCGCTATCGCTGAGTTCGTCGAGCACCAGGGCAATGGTGGCGGCAATCGCGGACCAGCCGAGGATGGCGCCCAGGCGGTCGTTGGCCGCGTTGATGCCGGTGTGCAGGTCCGGGTTCCAGCCCTCGAGTCGCTGGTAAGCGGCGGCGACGAGCGCGGAGTTGAAGTAGACGATGACGAAGGAGGCCACGAAATAGGCAAGGCCGAGGAAGATCCAGTCGGCCAGGTAGAAGCTGTAGTCCGGACCGATGCGGTCGAAGGTGCCTCCGGCCCAGAACGCGGCCGCAGTATAGGCGAACACTACGAACAGCGCGGCGCCTGACAGGAGCGGGAACACAATCAGCTCTTTGTCCGATTTCAGGACACGCCAGGATATCGAGAGTAGCTTGAAGCTGTTACCCAAAGTGCCGAGCATGCCGGCGCCCTCCCCTTGTTTAGGCTGTTCTTGGGTACGTGCGGCGGGGCTTACTGAGATATTCGGCCAGCCGCACCGAAGTATTAGGGTTTCCGCGTGCCCAATCTGGGACTTTCCCTAAGATTCGGCATCGCCGTAGCCCCTTTTTCTGTCCTGTGCAACGTACCCGACCCTGTGCGCGACTCCAAACCAAGGTTGTCACCCTCGCACCCAACCTCACCGTTCGTCTTGCTGCCGCATCAGCGAGCGATACGCATCAGACCGAACGAATTCAGGCGGGACAGGGCGGACCCAGAGTCGAAGCTGCAGGATTCATCCTGCAGAGGTTGTCTCCACGGACGCTTCGTCACAAATCAAGCCCCTCCCTCGCGTATCATTAGAACAAATGCCCTTTGTAGAAGTCGCCGTCAACTCCGGCCTGCCCCACCGGCAAAGCTTCAGCTACGCCCTGCCCGATGACATGACGCTGGTCCCCGGCGACGCCGTATTCGTGCCCTTTGGCCGGCGTTTCCTGCAGGGCATCGTCATGCAGGTCGTCGAGGTGCCGTCCTTCGCCGGCCCCAAGCCGGTCGACGCGCGCATTGGGGACGAGCCCGTGATCTCTACCGAGCGTGTCGAGCTGGCCCGTTGGCTGGCGGAGTACTACCTGTCGCCCCTGTTCGCCGCGGTGGCGCTCATGCTGCCGCCCGGCTTCGAGCGCAAACCCCTCACCTTCTACGACCCCCTCGTCTCCACCACCGAACTCGAAACCTTGAAAGTCCCGCCACGGCAGCTCGCAGTGCTCTCGCATCTCGTCGAAGCCGGACGCAGCGAGGCGAAGCAGGTTGAGCGCGACGTCAAGCTCTCAGGCGTGGCGACGGCGCTCTCGCAGCTCACGCAACGCGGCCTGGTGCGGCGCAGCTTCGGCATGGCTCGCCCCACGGTACGAGCCAAGACCACACGTTATGTCTCCTTAACCGCGACCCGCTCTCGGGTCGAAGCGGCCGCCGAGGAACTGACGTCGCAGCGCAAAGGTCGCCTGGCGAAGGCGCTGCGTCTGCTACTAGACGAAGGCGGCTCGCTGGCAGCGTCGGAGCTGAGGCTGCGAGCCGGGTCGACGCTGCCCTCGCTGGTCCCGCTGGCCGAGCAAGGGCTGATCGAGGTGCGCGACGAGCCGGTGCAGCGCGACCCCCTGGCGGGCCGCAACTACGAGCCGCGCGCAGCTTCGCCGCTGACGCCGGAGCAGCTGACC
>CAZNHI010000454.1:0-2351 GCA_964572535.1 uncultured Dehalococcoidia bacterium | reverse complement strand
AGGCCCAGCGCGAGCTGTTCGAGCGCCAGATCAAGCTCGAGGCCGCGGAGCTGGCGGTCACTCCCGAAGAGGAGATCGCCGAACTGGCGATGATCTACCGCGCCAAGGGCCTCAACAAGGAAGAGGCCGAACGCCTCGCCGCCCGGCTCACCGAAGACCCCAAAGTAGCGCTCGACACGCTGGTCCGCGAAGAGTTAGGCCTCGACCCAAAGGAGCTCGGCAACCCGATCGCTGCCTCCGTCGGGTCGTTCTTGGCCTTCGGAGCCGGCGCCATCCTGCCCGTCATTCCGTTCTTCTTCGGCGGCTCGACCGCGCTGGTCGCGCTCAGCATCGGCCTCAGCGGCGCGGCGCTGTTCGGCGTCGGCGCCCTGCTCTCGCTGTTCACCGGCAAGGACATCCTGTTCAGCGGCGGCCGTCAGCTGCTGATCGGGGCCGTCGCCGCCGCCATTACGTTCGGCCTCGGCTCGCTGATCGGCGGCGCTACGGGCGTCTGACAGATTTCCAGCCACCTCTTCTGCGTAGATGAGTGCAGAGCGGGCGCGGTTCGCGGATAATGCCCCGGACTGATAGCCCATGGCGTCCAGGAGGGGAGCCTTATGCCTGCGCCAATCCCGACGGAAGAAGAAGTCCTTGGCTACTTCGACAAGCTCTCCAACTGGGGCCGCTGGGGCGCCAACGATGAGCTTGGCACGCCAAACCTGATCACGCCGGAGAAGACTAGACGGGCGCTTGCGACCGTACGCGAGGGCGTGACGATATCGCTGGCGCGGGAGATTCTCTGGGAGGCCACGCCGGACGTGACCAGCCCGCCGGTGCACTTCATGGTCGAGAGCGGCGAGGGCTGGGCCAGCGGCGACAAAGTCTCCGCCCGGCCGAACGCCGCCGCCATAGACTACATCGGGATGGTTTTTCACGGCGTCAGCATCACTCACGTGGACAGCCTGGCCCACTTCTTCTGGCAAGGTAAGACCTACAACGGCAAGCCGGCCCATCTGGTCTCCACAAGCCTGGGCGCCACCGTGTGCTCGGTGGTCGCGGCCAAGGACGGTTTCATCACCCGGGGCGTGCTGGTGGACGTTCCGCTGGTCCGCGGCGTGGACTGGCTGGAGCGGGGCGAAGGCGTGATGCCCGAGGACATCCTGGCAGCCGAAGAGCGCTGCGGTTTTCGGGTGGAAGAAGGCGATATTCTGCTGATCCGCACAGGCCAACTCCGGCGACGCGGCGTTGAAGGCCCAGTGGACCGCTCAGCCGGCTCTACGGCCTGTCAGGCAGCCTGCCTGCCGCTGTTCCATGACCGCGGAATTGCCGTGATGGGTTCAGATACCGGCAACGACGTGAGCCCGGCGCAGTATGTCAAGGTACCTCAGCCGATCCACCAGGTGGGCATCACAGCGCTGGGCCTATGGATCCTGGACAATGCCAACCTCGAGGACCTGGCTGAGGCGTGCCTGCAGCGGAACCGCTGGGAGTTCATGTTGTCGATCGGTCCGCTACCGCTGCACAACACTACGGGCTCCCCAGTCAACCCGATCGCCGTCTTCTGATCCACACTCATCCGGCGCTATGACGTCGCCCTTGGCTGGCTGATCGGCGACGCGACGGGCATACATGACGCGCGGCCCTTATACCGGCTCCGAGACTGCCCCGGCCGCTTCGAGGCGCTTTTTCGTCTCGGCCAGCACGTCTGCCGGCAGCGGACCCTTCTTTGCCGCCTCGATGTTGTCGCGCAGGTGTTCCGGGTTCTTCGTGCCGACGATCGTCGTGCTTAGCCCCGGGTGCGAAAGCGTGAAGCGCAGCGTGAACTCCATGCGCGTCATGCCGTCCAGCAGCTCATCCAGCTTGGCGACCTCCCAGCGATCCTTCATCGTCTCCGAAGGCACCATGTAGTTGACGCGGTTCCAGTCCGTGGGGGCGCCGCGCGCTACACCGCCGCGGATGATCGTGCCGTGACCGGTCGCCGCCGCCTTCGCGATAGCGTCCTCGTGGTCGCGCTGCAGGGCCGAGTAAGGGATCTGGAAAGCGTCGAACACGCCCATTTCGATCTGTTCGACCAGGTTGGGCAGCGTCCCGGAGACGCCGATGAAGCGCACCTTGCCCTCCGCCTTGAGCTTCATCGCCTCCTGCAGGGCACCGTCCTGCTCGAATTCTGCCTTGGTCAGGCTGCGGTGGAACTGCACCAGGTCCAGGTGGTCCGTCTTGAGCAGGCGCAGGCTGTTCTCCACGCCCTGGCGGATGTTCTCCGCCGTGTGCACGTGCTCGCCCTGCTGCCCCCCGACCACGCAGCCGCACTTCGAAGCGAGGAAGTACTCGTTGCGCCGGCCCGAGATGTACTTGCCGATCAGCTCCTCGCT
>CAZNHI010000453.1:0-2354 GCA_964572535.1 uncultured Dehalococcoidia bacterium | reverse complement strand
CATCAAGACCTACTCCGGCGGCATGAAGCGCCGGCTCGACCTGGCCAGCGCGCTGGTGCACGAGCCGCGGATCCTGTTCCTGGACGAGCCCACCGAGGGCCTGGACCCCGCGAGCCGGCAGGCGGTCTGGCAGGAGGTTCAGCGCCTGAACCAGCGCGGCATGACCGTCTTCCTCACCACCCACTACCTGGAAGAAGCGGATCGCCTCGCCGACAGGGTGGCGATCATCGACCACGGGCATGTGGTGGCGGAGGGCACGCCTGCAGAACTGAAGACGTCCGTTGGCTCCGACGTCGTCACGGTGCACGTGGGTTACGGCATGGTCGACCAGGCGAAGTCGCTGCTCTCGACGCTGGAGGGTCTGCGCGAGACCCGGGCGGACGGCTCCAGCCTGACGCTGTTCGTGGAGGACGGGACGCAGGCGGTGGCGCAGGTCATCCGGCTGTTGGACGGCGCCAACGTGCAGCTGGGCGCCGTGTCGGTAGCGCAGCCCAGTCTGGACGAGGTCTTCTTAAAGGCAACCGGCTCGCGCCTGGAGGGCGCGGCTGCGACGAGCGAGGACAACAAAGATGGCGGCAACTGAAGCCGTGGCGGCCCGGCCGCTACCAACCTGGAACTTCTGGGGCGAGACGATGCGCGCGACGGTCCTGCTGGGCAAGCGCGAGATCCGCACCGTGCTGCGGACGCCGGCCTACCTGATCCCCAACCTGATGGTGCCGATCTTCTTCTACTTCGTGATGGTGGGCTCGCTGGAGAAATTCGCGACGAGCTCCGGCATCGAGAACTGGCAAGCGTTTCAGGTGCCGGTGGGCATCCTGTTCGCGGTACAGAGCGGCAGCGCCGGGCTGAACATGGTCGCTGATATCGAGAGCGGCTACTTCGACAAGCTGCTGCTGACGCCGGCCAACCGTCTGGCGATCCTGATCGGAGCCATGGGGGCTGACTTCTTCCGGATCATGATCCAGGGCGTAATCGTGCTGGCCGTGGCCATCCCGGCGGGCCTGCACTTCGAGACCGGGCTGCCGGGCATGGTGGCGATGATCGTGATTCTGAGCGTCTGGGGGTTGGCGTTTTCTGCGATCGGTTTTGCTGTCGCGCTGAAGACGGGCAACTCGCAGGCCACACAAAGCATCTGGACGCTGTTCATCCCGCTGATGTTCCTGACGACCGCATTCGCGCCGCTGGAGGCGCTGTCCGGCTGGCTGAAGGTGGCGGCGACGCTGAACCCGATGACCTACGTGCTCAAGGGCATGCGGTCGCTCTCGATGGAGGGCTGGGACACCGGCGCGCTGTCCGAGGCGCTGTTGGCGGTCGTCGTGTTCGGCGCGCTGACGCTGACGTTCGCCTTCATGTCGATGCGCAGCCGGGTTAGGTAGGCGGAGTTGCGAGGGTGCGGTTAGGGCTCAGCGTGGTTGACACATTCGGGCTGAATCTGTAGTGTTTTCTTTTGGCACGTCCCCTCTGACCATCGGTCGTAGGGTCGATTGACCTGAAAGTGACCACGGTCGACCGTCTTTCCCACCTGCCGGGATTGCTCCACTTCGCGAGAGGTCGACTGGCTCAGCAATAGGGCTTTCGGCCTATATGCGTGGCCAAAACAGGTAGCCGAATTAAGGGAGTCAGGCTTTGCCGACGATTAATCAGCTGGTGACAAAAGGTCGCAAGGCGCCGAGTCGCAAGACCAAGGCGCCGGCTCTGCGCTGGAGCTACAACGCCCTGCACAACGAGACCAAGTGGACCAAGGGCTCACCCCAGAAGCGCGGCGTCTGCGTCCAGGTGCGCACGATGACCCCCAAGAAGCCGAACTCCGCGTTGCGCAAGATTGCGCGGGTGCGTCTGACTAACGGTATGGAAGTCACTGCCTACATTCCCGGCGAAGGCCACAGCCTTCAGGAGCACTCTGTGGTCCTGATCCGCGGCGGCCGCGTTAAGGACCTGCCTGGCGTGCGCTACCACATCATCCGCGGTGCGCTGGACTCCTCCGGCGTGGCCAACCGAAAGCGCGGCCGCAGCAAGTACGGCGCCAGGAAGGACGGCTAACCATGGCGCGACGCGGCAAAGCCCCCAGGCGCGACATTCCTGCTGACGGCAAGTACCACAGCAAGATGCTGCAGATGTTCATCAACAAGGTGATGCTGGACGGCAAAAAGAGCACCGCCGAACGCATCGTCTATACGGCCCTCGGTCGTATGGAAGAGCAGATAGGACGCCCGGCTATCGACGTGTTCGACCAGGCGTTGCGTAACGCCACGCCGGCCGTCGAGGTCAAGCCGAGGCGCGTCGGCGGCGCCACGTACCAGGTGCCCGTCGACATTCGCGCCGAGCGGCGCACCTCGCTGGCGATGCGCTGGCTG
>CAZNHI010000452.1:0-2366 GCA_964572535.1 uncultured Dehalococcoidia bacterium | reverse complement strand
GAGGGCATCGCCAAGGTCGCGATCATGCTCGCGGACGAGCCGCCGCTCAAGCCCTACATCGACATCCCGCGCATGGCCGAAACCGCCGTCCGCATGCTCAGGCAAGGCATCGAGGCCTTCAAGCTGCGCGATGTCGAAATGGCCCGGCGCGTCTGTGACCTCGACGACGAGGTCGATGCGCTATACGACCAGGTCTACCGCGAGCTGCTCGTCTACATGCTCAACGACCCCAAGACCATCGAGCGCGCCACCCACATCACCTGGATCGCCCACAACCTGGAGCGCATCGCCGACCGCGTCACCAACATCTGCGAGCGCGTGGTCTACATGGTGCAAGGCACCTACGAGGAGATGAACGTCTCCAAGTACTAGGTGTTCTCCAGGCCTCGCGCGCCAGGCGGCAGAGCGCGACGGCGTCTCCCGGCTTTCAACACCATCTCCCCGGCTTTCAACTCCCGGTTCGTGTAATATCGAGCCCGGCCCCGCACGTAGCCAGACACCGGTGGTAAACATGCCCGAAGCCCTCGCTAAAGGTCTGCGCAACGTCCTCATGGACGAGACCACGGCCAGCTTCATCGACGGCGAGCAGGGCATCCTGCTCTACCGCGGCTACTCGATCCACGACCTCGCGCTGAACTGCAGCTTCGAAGAGGTCGCCTACCTCCTGCTCTACGGCTCCCTGCCCAACCGCACGGAGCTGGAGGCCTTCGATAAGCGCCTCGGCGCCGCCCGCACCCTGCCGCAGCCCGTCATCGACACCATCCGCATCGTCGCGAAGTCCCACCCCATGGACGTGCTGCGCACTGCCGTCTCAGCGCTGGCAGCCTTCGACCCCGACGTCCGCGACGAGTCGCCCGCCGCCGTCCTGCGCAAGTCGGAGCGGCTTACCGCCCAGGTGCCGAGCATCGTCGCGGCGCACCATCGCCTGCGCAACGGCCTCGAGCCTCTCGCGCCGCGCGACGGCCTTAACCACGCTGCCAGCTTCCTTTACCTGCTCGATGGCAAAGACCCCTCCGCTGAGGCCGTCGAGGCCATGAACATCGATTTCATCCTGCACGCGGAGCACGGCGCCAACGCCTCGTCCTTCGCCGCCCGCGTCACCGCCTCGACGCTTTCAGACCTGCACTCGGACGTCACCAGCGCGATCGGCACCCTCAAGGGCCCGCTGCACGGCGGCGCCGCCGAGGCCGTGATGAAGATGGCGCTGGAGATCGGCGCACCGGAACGCGCGGCGGACTACGTCAAAGAGCGACAGCGCAACCGCGAAAACCGCATCATGGGCTTCGGCCACCGTGTCTACAAGGTCGAAGACCCCCGCGCGCGCCACATGCGCGAGAAGTCGCGCGCCCTCAGCGAGCGCATGGGCCAGGCACAGTGGTATCAGATCCTCGAGGCCGTCGTGGAGGCGATGTCGCGCTACCAACGCCACGGCATCTACGTCAACGTCGACTTCTACGCCGGCTCCGTCTACTACCTGCTCGGCATACCCGAGGATCTCTTCGTACCGATCTTCGCCATCGGCCGCGTCCCCGGCTGGTGCGCCTCGGTGATCGAGCAGCTCCAGGACAACATCCTCATCCGCCCGCTACTGCGCTACGAAGGCCCCATGGACCTCACCTACACCCCCATCAACCAGCGCTAGCCTTAGCTTCGAGTAACAAAGGAGGCGGGAATGCCCTTCGAGACGATCAGCAAGCCCCCGGTCAGCTCCCTTCCCGTCACGCCGAACATCGCCGACTACGAGGCCCAGCGAGCCTCCTTCAAGTGGACGGACATCGCGAAAGAGCTGGACGGGCTGCCCGGCGGTGGCATCAACATCGCCTACGAAGCCCTCGACCGTCACGTCGCCAGGGGCAACGGCGCCAAGCCCGCCATCCTCTGGGAGGGCAAGTCCGGCGATCAGGAGACCTACACCTTCGCGGATATAGCGAAGCTCTCGAATAAGTGGTGCGACGTCCTGCGCGGTCTCGGCGTCAAGAAGGGCGACCGCGTCTTCGTCTTCCTCGACCGCATCCCGGAACTCTACGCCGCCGTCTTCGGCAGCCTCAAGGCCGGTTGCGTCATCGGTCCACTCTTCTCCGCCTTCGGCCCGGACGCCGTCAAGGACCGCCTCGAAAACTCCGGCGCCGTCCTCTTGCTCACCAGCCCCGATCTCTGGCGCAAGATCGCCCAAATCCGAGGCTCCCTGCCGGCCCTCAAGCACGTCGTGCACGTCCAGCACGGCACGCGCATCGCCCCCAGCGACGGCATCCTCTCCTACAACGACCTCATGGACGCCGCCTCCGACACCGCCGCAATCGAACAGACCGGCTTCGAAGACCCGGCGATCATGCACTACACCTCCGGCACCACGGGCAAGCCCAAGG
>CAZNHI010000451.1:0-2367 GCA_964572535.1 uncultured Dehalococcoidia bacterium | reverse complement strand
AACCTCTTTGCCGCTTCAAGCTTGGCGTCGAACAGATCGACGGCGATGATCGGATAGGCGCCGAAGGTGCGGAGAAACTGAATCGTGTTGAGACCGACACCGCCGCAACCGAAAACCGCGACGGTCGAGCCGGCCTCAACCTTAGCGGTGTTGATCACGGCGCCGACGCCGGTCGTGACGCCGCAGCCGACCAGTGACGCCTGCGCGAACGGGATCGTGGGGTCGATCGGCACCGCGGCGACTTCCGGGACGAGCGCGTACTCGGCGAATGTACCGAGGCTGCCCGCCTTGCCGAACGTCTGGTTGCTGCCGTGCTTCACCGCCTTGCTTGAGACCGCGGGCGACTTGGTGCAAAGCACCGGCCAGCCCTTCTGGCACATCTCGCAGATGCCGCAGCTGGTGCGCCAGGAGAGGATGACGTGGTCGCCCGGCTTGACGTTACGCACGCCCTCGCCGACCTGCTCAACAATCCCCGCGCCTTCGTGGCCCAGGATCAGGGGGAAGAGCTGAGTGCCCCACTCACCTTTGAGAATGTGCCAGTCAGAGTGGCAGACGCCGCTGGCCATGAGCTTGACCAGGACTTCGCCGGTCGCGGGCTTGGCCAGGTCTACCTCTTCGACGACGACGGTGCCCATGGGTTCGTACGCAATCGCAGCCTGCATATTGTTTCGCCTCGGTGCAATCTGAATACGGGGGACGCTGCCAGACTAACGAACCCCGAGTCGCCTGTCTACCGAAACGGAGGCCTCCCGAACCAGTTGACAGCCCGTTAAGCCAGCGGCGCGTGACCCCTCTGCGCGGCTGACCTTACGTTGACACTCACGGCCCGTGCAGCCATGATCCGCCTTAGCCCCGCGAGCTTCGAACCACCGCTAGAGGAGCCTCAGAAGTGCCGGATTTCGTCAGCAATGAAGAGATCGTCCTGGGAGCGCGCAAGAACCTGCCGCAGGGCGCCTGGGACTACCTGGTCGGAGGCTCCGAATCGGAGACCACACTACGCCGCAACCGCCTCGCGTTCGACCGCTGGGGCTTCCGCCCTCGCATCCTCGTAGACGTCTCCAAGATTGACCCTTCAACCACCTTCCTGGGCGAGAAGATGCGCATCCCTGCCATGTTAGCGCCGGTGGGCTCGCTGCAGACGTTCACGCCGGAGGGTGGCGCCGCGGCCGCTCAGGCCGCCACGGAGTTCGGCACCCAGCACTGCGTCAGCTCGGTCACGGAGCCATCCTGGGAGGACGTGGCGGCAGCGGGCGCCACGTTCTTCCAGCTCTACGTCCAGGGCGACGACGAGTGGACCAAGGATGCCGTGGCGCGGATTAAGGCCGCGGGCTACAAAGCGCTGGCAATCACGGTCGACACGGCGATCTATAGTCGCCGTGAGCGCCCGATGCTCAACCGCTGGGCGCCACCGACCCGTCGAGGGCCGCTGGCGAATCGCAACTTCCTCTCGGAACTGACTTGGCGCAAGCTGGACGTAATCAAGCAGGCCTGGGGCGACATGCCCCTCATGGTCAAGGGCGTCGCGACAGTCGAAGACGCGCTGCTCTGCATCGAGCACGGCGTGCAGGTGATCTGGGTCTCTAACCACGGTGGGCGGCAGCTGGACCACGGCCTCGGCAGCATGGACGTGCTGCCGGAGATCGTGCAGGCGGTAGACGGCCGCGCCGACGTGATTCTCGATGGCGGCGTGCAACGCGGCTCCGACATCCTCAAGGCGATAGCGCTGGGCGCCAAGTGTGTCGCCATCGGCCGGTTGCAGGCCTGGGGACTGGGCGCAGCCGGCAAGGACGGCTGCGTGCGCGTGCTAGAGATTCTCGAGAACGAGATCATCTCCGCGATGGGACTCATGGGCATCACCAGCATCGACCAGCTCAGCAATAAGTACGTCTGCCGCGCTGAGCCGGTGATCCCGCCGCACGAGATGAGCATGTGGACCAACATGCCGGGCGGACGGATTCTCTAGCTTCGCTGGAACAAGAAACTCGGAACAGGGAGCTAGGCAGATAGACCTGCGGGGCAAACGTGAGCAGTAGTCAACTTTCCAAGACCGTGGCGATTGTCGGGGCGGCGGAGTCCGACCAGATCGGCGTTGTACCTGACAAATCACCGCTAATGCACCACGCGGAGGCGGCGTACAACGCGCTGGCTGACGCCGGCCTCTCGATCAAGGACGTCGACGGGCTATTCACGGCCGGCTATTCGACGCTGGCGCTGGGCGAGTACATCGGCGTCCGGCCGAACTACACTGACAGCACCGCGGTCGGCGGCTCATCCTTCGTGATCCACATCGCGCACGCGATCGCCGCGATCAACGCCGGCTACTGCGACGTCGCCCTCGTCACGCACGGCGAGGCCGGGCGCAGCGGC
>CAZNHI010000450.1:0-2368 GCA_964572535.1 uncultured Dehalococcoidia bacterium | reverse complement strand
GTGGACGCACCCGGCGGCGGCGAGGCGGGTACCTGTGCCGGGCGGCTACCGCCTCAGCGGACGCTGGGCCTTCGCCAGCGGCTCACACCACGCCGACTGGATGATCGGCAACGGCCGCATCCTGGAGAACGGCGACTTCCGCCGTGCGCCTCAGGGCAACGTGGCGCTGTTCTCTTTCATCATGCAGCCCTCGGAAGTGACGATTCTCGACAACTGGTACACCACCGGCATGAGGGGCACTGGCAGCCACGACATCGAAGCCACGGACGTATTTGTGCCCGCCGAGCGCGTCTTCCCCACCCTGGGCGCCAAGCCGTACCACAGCAGCCCCCTTTATCGCGTCGTGATCAGCATCCCCTGGTGCGCCAGCATCGCCGGCGTCGCCCTCGGCATCGGCCGCGACGCCATCGACACCTTCCTGGAGATCGCCCGCACCAAGTCCGCCAACATGATGAGCCGCGTCAGCCTGGCCGACCGCGAGACGGCGCATAAGACGGTCGGCGAATGTGAGGGACGCCTGCGCGCCGCCCGTGCCTTCCTCCTCGAAAGCTCGCGGCAGGTGGACGAATACGTCGCGCGCGGTGAAGACATCCCCAACGACGCCGGCGCCCTGCAGCGCTGCGCCGCCGCCAACGCCTCGCTCGCCGCCGCGGACGTGACGATCGCGATGTTCCGCATCGCGGGCTCGACCTCGTTCTACGCCGACAGCCGCCTCGACCGCTGCTTCCGCGACGTCAACACGCTGACCCAGCACGCCGTCGGCGGGCTGGCTGGAGCGACGGTGGCGGGGCGCTACTGGCTGGGCGGGCCGCTGACGCCCATCTAGCGTAGGTCGTCTACACTTCGGGGCGTGGACCGCCTGCCGGACGACGCAACCCTGCTCGCCGAGTGCGATTTGGACACCTACCGCGCCTCCGGGCCCGGCGGCCAGAAGCGCAACAAGACCGAGTCCGCGGTGCGTCTGCGCCACCGCCCCTCGGGGCTGATCGTGATCGCGGAGGAGAGCCGCTCCCAGGCTGAGAACCGCGTCCGCGCCCTCAAGCGCATGCGCGAGGCGCTGGCGCTGCGCCTGAGGCAGCCGTTCACCCAGGCAGGCATCTCGGCCGCCGTCCAGGCCTGCGTCGATAAACGAGGGCGTCTCACGGTCGGACGGCGTGACGGGCGCTACCTGCCGGCCGCCGCCAGCGTTCTTGATGTCTTGGTCGCCGTCAAAGGCAGCGTCAGCGATACGGCGTCACGCCTGGGCATCACGACGGGCAACCTCTCGTCCTTCCTCACCGCTGACGACGGCTTGATGACGGAGGCGAACCGCATCCGTAGCGGCTTCGGGCTGAAGCCGCTGCGGCGGGACTAAACCGGTCTACCGGCCCCGGCTCAGCCGCTCTGCCAGGTACTCCGGCAGCCCCACGGCGCGCATCTTCGCCTGCGTCATCGCGATGTCGTAGGGCACGCGTTGGAAGACGAGGAGCCGCGCCTCCGTGTCGATCAGGCTGTAGGCGGCGCGAGGGTCACCGTCGCGCGGCTGGCCAACGCTGCCAGGATTGGCAACGAAGCGCTGATCGTTAAGCGGCGTGTCGAGGGCGTCGCCGATCTCAGCGCCGGAGCGTGTCTGGAAGAAGACTCCCGGCAAGTGGGTGTGGCCCACGAGGCCGTAAGGCGTGGTCTGGCGCATCAAGTGCTCGTAGGCGCTCTCAGATGACATGAGGTAATCCCACACCGGGTCCACAAGGCTGCCGTGCGCCAGCGTGAACTCCCCCTCAATCTGCACGGCCGACAGCGCCGAAAGCCAGATCTGCTCCTCCAGCGTCAGCTGTGCCGCCGTCCAGCGCGCAGCCTCCGCCGCGAATGGGTTGAAGTCCTCCGTCCCAATCGCTCCTGTCGCCGCGTAGTCGTGGTTGCCGGCGAT
This sequence comes from uncultured Dehalococcoidia bacterium, assembly GCA_964572535.1. Lineage (GTDB taxonomy): Bacteria > Chloroflexota > Dehalococcoidia > DSTF01 > WHTK01 > WHTK01. Next base: position 462 of record CAZNHI010000450.1, on the reverse strand, counting down.
CGCGACGTGAGGCAGGCCCTGCAGCAGCTGGATGCAAGGCCCCGGGTCCGGCCCGTAACCCACGATGTCGCCCAGCGACCAGACCACGTCGAAGCCACCCCGCTCGCGCGCGTCCTGCAGCACCGCCTCGAACGCCTCCAGGTTGGAGTGCACATCCGCCACCACCGCGATCCTCATGCACCAAATATAGGGCTGCTCCGGTGTTTGTCGCGTTTCAGTTCCGTATCCGGCGCGTTTCCGGGGTAGGCGTCCAGCCTGCCGGACACCTACCCCGCAAACGTAGCTGCAGGTTCTTTAGACCTGCGAGGGCGCATAATCGACGCGTGCTTGTATCCGAGATCGGCGAGTTCGGCCTGATCAGCCTGCTGACGCGTGAGTTCGGCATCGCGTACCCCCCGGCTCGTCGGGGCGGCGTCACGCAGGGCGACCTCCGCGTCGGCCTCGGCGACGACGCCGTGGTGG
>CAZNHI010000449.1:0-2374 GCA_964572535.1 uncultured Dehalococcoidia bacterium | reverse complement strand
GATTCGCCGCGGCATCGGCATGGCGCTGGGCAACTACAAGGGCGGTGGCAACGTCACGGCGCAGGCGGAGGTGCGCGTCACTCCCGATGGCCGCGTGCGCGTCGCCATCGGCAACGTGGACGTCGGCCAGGGCTCGGAGACCGTGCTCGCCCAGATCGCCGCCGCAACCCTGGGTGCGCCCCTCGAGTCAATCGACATGGTCATGGCCGACACGGGCTCCACGCCGCCCGCGCACGTCACGGCAGGCTCTGCCACCACCATGACCTCGGGCACCGCCGTCAAGCAGGCCGCCGAGGACGCCCTGCGCCAGATGCGAGAGCTTTCCTCCGGCGCCGAAGGCTGGGCCAACCTCACCGGCGGCCTCTCCGGCGAGGTAACCGGCGCCGCTGCAGTCCAATCCGGCAGCACCGAGTACGTGCTCAACTCCTTCGCTGCCCACTTCTGCGAGGTCGAGGCTGACCTGCTCACGGGGCGCATCCGCATCCTGCGCTATGTCGCTGCCCACGATTCCGGCCGCATCATCAACCCGCGCCTGGCCGAGAATCAGGTCTCCGGCGGCGTGCTCCAGTTCCTCGGCATCGCCATGCGCGAAGAAATGCTCATCGACAAGAACCTCGGGCTGACCCTCAACGCCAACTTCCTCGAGCACAAGTTCACCAGCGTCGTCGACTTCCCACCCGTCGAGGTGCTGTTCTGTGGCGGCCCGGACCCGCTCGGTCCCTTCGGCGCCAAGGCCCTGGGCGAGCCACCCGTGGTGCCCGTGTTCGCCTGCGTCAGTAACGCCTTCGCCAACGCCACCGGCGTCTGGCTCCACGAAGTGCCCTTCACGCCGCAGCGCGTGCTCGCGGCGCTCCAGGCCGCCGGAGTCTCAGCGTGAAGCCCGTCACGTTCGTCGAGCCCGCAGACCTCGCAGGCGTCATCGCCGAGCTCTCGTCCGGCAACGGCACACGACTGATCGCGGGCGGCAGCGACCTCCTGGGTGAGCTCAAGGAAGGCTCCGCGCCCTACTCACGCCTCGTCAGTCTCGGTGCGCTCGACTCGCTGCGCCGCGTCGAACACACTCCCGCTGGATTGCGCATCGGCGCCCTGGTCACGCTCTCGCAGCTCCAAGCCGCGCCGGAGCTGGCCGGCCCCTACGGCATCCTCACCGAGGCCGCCCGTGGCGTCGCGACACCCGAGATCCGCAACCAGGGCACACTGGGCGGCAACCTCTGCCAGCGCCCGCGCTGCCTGCACTACCGCCACGCGCTGGTCAGCTGCCTCAAGAAGGGCGGCGCAGGCTGTCCCGCCGCCGATACGCCCTATCAGAACTACCTCTCAGTCTTCGGCGGCGCCGGCTGCTACGCGGTGAACGCCTCAGACCTCGCCCCGCCGCTGATCGCCCTCGGCGCCTGGGTGACCATCGCCGGTCCCTCCGGCAGCCGCGAGCTACCCCTCACGTCGTTCTTCACCACCCCGAATGTCGATCCCACTCGCGAAAACGTCCTCGAGGCCGGCGAGGTGCTCACCGCCGTCACCCTGCCCGTGATGCCCTCCGGTTGGCGCGGCGCCTACAGCAAGTCCCGCGAACGCACCGCCGGCGACTTCCCTATCGTCAGCCTCGCCCTCGGCTACGAAATGCGCGACGGCCGCATGACCAACGCGCGACTCGTCCTCGGCGGCGTCGCGCCCACGCCTCTGCGCAGCCTCGACGCAGAAGCCGCCCTCGAAGGACAGGCGCCCAGCGCTGCCGTCGCCTCCGCCGCCGCCGAAGCCGCCCTCACCGGCGCCACGCCTCTCACTCACAACGCCTTCAAGCTGGACCTCGCCCGCGCTCTGATCACCCGTGCCGTCACCCGGTTAGCGCATAGCGCCTAGGCATAGGACAGACGCAAGGACTGCAGCGCACCATCCGCGTGCACTATGCCTCTGCACTCTGCACTCGGGAGGCGGGGAGAGGCGGGGCGGGGCTACGGCAGGAACAGCAACGGGTCGACCACGTTGTCGCCCACATGGATCTCAAAGTGCAGGTGGTTGCCCGTCGCGTAGCCGGTGCGCCCGCCAGAGCCCACCTGCTGCCCCTGCGCCACCTGCTGCCCCTGCGCCACCGAGATCTGCGAGAGGTGCCCGTACAGCGTCTGCGTCCCGTCACCGTGGTCCACGACCACGTACAGCCCGTAGGAGCAGCAGGCGTTGCCCCCCGCGAACGACACGATGCCCTTCTTCGCGGCCGCGATCGGCGCGTTAGGGTCCTGATAGAGGTCGATGTCGATGCCCAGCGGGTGGCCGGGCCCGAAGTAGCTGGAGATGTTCCCCCACACCGGCCAGATGAAGCCGTACTGGGACTGCCCGGTCGGCCGGTCTGGGCGCGGCGCCGGCGTGGCGCTCGGGCGCG
>CAZNHI010000448.1:0-2381 GCA_964572535.1 uncultured Dehalococcoidia bacterium | reverse complement strand
GAGGGCCAGCAGCGAATGACAGAGGCCCTACGAAGCCGTACGCTCCTCGACCGCATACAGCCCGCAGAGCCGGCAGACCAACACCTTCGCCGCCTCGAGGTCGACGACCTCTACACCTACGGCATCGGCCCAGTCGTGGCTGCAGCCGATGCTCTCAGGCAGGGTCAGCGCGCCCGTCTGCGCCAGCTCTTCGATGACACAATCGCACTCCCAGTAGGCGCCGCACCTGGGGCAGAGCTTTGAGTCCATCCGCCTTATCATACCCAAGCCTTCAACCCGGTTGCCGCCTCAACCACTGGGACGCGTTGGCTGTAGACGTCCAGCGCGTCAATCTCGCGCGCGCCCTGAATCGCGGCGCCGTTGATCGGTGGCGTCGGTGGGGAGGTCCAGCGAATAGATTATGTAAGGTTTGAAACGCCCAGCCCGTCCGTGTTTACGCTTCCGTTAGCGCGCATCTGAGATACTGCTGGGATGGCAGTTACTTTCACGCTTCTCCTCGCCTTCGCACTAACCGCCGCGATTGGGTCGCTCGGCGTCCTCATTGCCTACCTCTACGGCGAAAGCCAGCGCTAAGGGGGCTACGGCTTGCGCGCCACGATGATCATGCGACGGGTATCGATGCTGTAGGTTTCGCCTGCGAAGCCCCCATAAACGCCCTCGTAGACCAACCCAGCCGCGTCCAGCGCGCCGCGCATCTCGCGCAGCGTGTAGAGGCGAATGTGGTGCCCGCCCACTTCCCGCCGTTGCCCAGCCGGCGTCACGACCGTGAACGACACGTGATTGCGGCTCGTCTCCAGGTCGAAGCGGCGGTGCTCCAGGTACAGAGTCCCGCCGGCGTCCGTGTGGCTGTCCTCTGTTTCGTAGTTCGCCACCACCCAGTCGCGGTTGAGCAGGTCCAGTAGCACACGCCCGCCCGGCTTCAGCGCCCGGACAATCGCGGCCAGCACCTTCGCGTCTTCTGCTTCAGACTCCAGGTAGCCGAAGGAGCTGAACATGTTCACCACGGCGTCGAATCGTCCAGCGGACGGGATCTCGCGCATGTCGGCAGGCACGGTCTCGAGCGTGACGCCTGCCTCGCGCGCCGCGGCCTGGGCCAGGTCCAGGTAGTCAGCGTTGAGGTCCAGCGCGGTTACGACGCAGCCGTGTTTCGCCAGCAACACCGCATGGCGTCCCTGGCCGCAGCAGAGGTCCAGCACCTGCTCGCCCGGCTGCAGCGCCAGCGCGCGGATCGCGAAGCTCGTCTCGCTTTCGGCGCGCTCCTGCGTGAACTGGTAGTCGTACACGTCCAGGTAATCGCGCCCGAAAAAGCTCTCGTACCACGGCGAGTCTTCGGTCATGCAGCGCCGATCCCGTTCTGCGACGATGTCCCGTGCGCCCCTTCAGCGGGGGTATGGGGGTGTCCCCCATCTCCAATGCAGAAGCTCTCGTACCACGGCGCTTCCGGATTCATGGCGTGAGGTTATCAGACGAGGGTGCTGGCCTATACTGGCTCTGTCAAAAGCGCCATTTGCGCCCCTTGAGCGGGGGCCTGAGGGTGTCCCCCATGTTCAATGCAAAGGTCGTGAGGCAATGCTGAGTCTCACCGGTAAGGGCGCCATCGTCGCGGGCACGCGGCGCGTCGGCGCCACAGTCGTCGAGCGGCTGGCCCGCGAAGGCGTCAAGCCGGCCATCCTGTACCGCAGCTCCCGCGACGAGGCCGAGCGCCAGGCGAAAGCCGCGGGCGGCATCGCCATCCAGGCCGACCTGACGGACGAGGCTTCGGTAGAACGCGCCGTAGCTGAGGCGAAGCGCGCGATCGGCGACGTCTCGTTCTGCATCAACCTGGCATCCGACTACCCTCGCACTCCCTTTACGCAGCTCGACGCGGCGGCCTGGGACCGCGGGCTCGCCAGCGCTAAAGGGACGTTCCTTCTCGCCGTCCACGCCGCCCGCGCCATGTTCGACAACCCGGGCCCCACGCGCGGCCACCTCGTCTTCTTCGGCGACTGGGCCGCCAACGAGACGCCGTACCTCGACTATCTGCCGTATCTGGCGGGCAAGGCGGCGGTGCACTTCCTCACCCGTGGCTTCGCGCTGGAGCTGGCCTCACTCGGCATACTGGTTAACGGCATCCTGCCCGGCCCCACGGAACGCCCACCGGACCTCTCCCAGGCCGGCTGGGATAAGGCGATAGCGCAGACCCCGCTGCACCGCGAGTCCTCTGAGCAGGACATCGCAGAGATGATCGTCACGCTGCTCAAACTCGAGACGATCACCGGCGAGAACGTCCGCATCGACGCCGGACGCCACGTAGCGGGCACGGCAGAGCGTAAGCCCGCCGGCTAAGGAGACGCCCCATGCAGCGATTCCAGGTCACCAAAGTCATCGAGTTCGCCTACGGG
>CAZNHI010000447.1:0-2396 GCA_964572535.1 uncultured Dehalococcoidia bacterium | reverse complement strand
CGAAGTCGAGCGGGTAGATGTCCTCGTACTTCTTCGGCGGGTTCTCCGCGTAGCGTATTGACCCGTCCGGGCGCTGTTTGAACCACTGCGGGTGCTCCCTTGCCCAGGGGTGGTCTGGTGAGCACTGCAACGCCAGGTCCAGCGCCACCTCGATGCCGCGCTCTTTCGCCGCCGCGACCAGCGCCCGGAAGTCCTCCAGCGTCCCCAGCTCCGGATGCACCGCGTCGTGCCCGCCCTGCACACTACCGATCGCCCACGGGCTGCCCGGGTCGTCTTTCTTACCCTTCGCGTTGTTGTTCTTGCCCTTGCGTTGAGTCTTGCCGATTGGGTGAATCGGCGGCAGGTACAGCACGTCGAAGCCCATCTCCTCGATGTACGGCAGCCAGTCGATCGTCGTCCGGAACGTCCCCGGCTTCCCCGGCTCCGATGACGTCGATCTCGGGAACAGCTCGTACCAGGCGCTGAACCGCGCTTTCTCCCTCTCAGCCACGATGCGCTGGCAGGCGTCGTACCCCGTCACGGGCACCCGCGGTGCGTAGCGGTGCATCAGCCCTTCGAGCGCGTCCTCGAACGCGATCTCGGCCCGCACTCCCTTCGGCCACTCCTTCTCGAGAGCGTCCGCGCGCTGCATGAGCTTCGTCGCCTCGGCCTTCGGCGCGTGCTGCGCCGCTTCACGCACCAGTTCGCTGCCGGCCACCAGCTCCGGCGCCACTTCTTGACCCGCTTCGTAGCGCTTCTCCAGGTCGCGCCGCCACGTCCGAAACCGGTCGATCCAAGCCTCCAGCCGGTAAACGTACGTCTGCTTCTGCGACACGCGAAACTCGCCGCGCCAGTGGTCGTTGCCCAGCAGCGTCATCGGCGTTTCCTGCCACACCGGCTCGCTTTCTGCCCTGTAGTACAGACGGCACGCGATCTCATCGTGACCGTCCGCGAAGATGTCTGCTTCGACGCGTACGGCTTCGCCCACGGTACGCTTCACGGCGAAACGCCCGCCATCGACTTCGGGCTTTACGTTCTCGATTACCACGCGGCTGCGGTCTGGGACGGCGATTCCGTCCGGCTTTGTATCCATGGCGGGGCTTCCAACGCGACGTACCATCTTAGATAGTATTGCAAACATCTGGCCTGCTACATACTCGAAGGACTACGCAGCCCCATCCGGCAGAACCACTAGAGGGGCTAATTGCATGCCGGCTCGCAAGAAATCCGCCCTTTGCCCGTTTGCCGGTTTGCCGCTTTGCCCCCTCGCTTACGCAGGAGGCTCTCGATATGGCATCAACTAACGAGCGCGCGCCACTCGGCCCCCTCGTCCTCGCCGGTTCCGGCGAATACACACCCGCGATGGATATCGTCGACACCTACCTGATCGAGCACGCCGCGGCTCAATCAGCCAATGTGAAGGTGATCCTCATCGCCACCTCCTGTGCCATGGAAGGTGAGGACGTCATGACGAAGTGGGAGCAGATGGGCGTCGCGCACTTCAAACGCCTCGGCGTCGAAGCCACGCCGGTGCGCATCCAGGACCGGACCGACGCCAACGTCCCCGGCAACGCCGAACTCATCGCCGAAGCCGGCCTCGTTTGGTTCTCCGGCGGCAGCCCCGTCTACCTCGCCCAGGCCTTCCACGAGACGCTCGCCTGGCACGCCCTCGAGTCCGCCAACCGCCGGGGCGCGGCCATCGCGGGCGCCTCAGGCGGCCTCGGTGTCCTCAACGACCACGTCCCCTCTCCCGATAACCCCGGCCCCACCGCCCTTGGCCTCGCCGCCCCCGTGCGCGCTATCGCCCACTTCGACCGCGCCGAGCAGCGCCGTCCTGAGTTCATCGAGCGCGTCGTCTCCGGCCTGCTGCCCGGCCAGATGGCCATCGGCGTCGACGAGGACACCACCGTCGTCTGGACCGAGGGCGTCTGGCGCGTCATGGGCCACCAGCGCGCCGTCCTCTTCGTAGGCCGGGAGCGCCACGTCTACCGCCACGGCGACGCCGTCCCCGGCCTGCCTCCACCTCACCGCGCCTCTTCATGACCGACGATCCTCGCCCCGCCTTTAGCGGGGGCCTGGCCTTGCCCTCCAGCTTCAGCGCCGAGCCCTTCTGCTACCTCACAACCGTCGGCCGCGTCACAGGCCGCCATCACGAGATCGAGATCTGGTTCGCCATCCAAGGCGATACCGCCTACCTCATGGCCGGCGACCACGCCTCCGATTGGGTACGCAACGCCCGCAGGCAGCCCGCCGTTAGCCTGCGCATCCGCGACCGCACCTTCGACGCCATCGCCCGCATCGTCACGAATCCCGCCGAAGACGCCCTCGCCCGCCGTCTCCTCGTCGCCAAGTACGCCTCCCCGAGTGACAACCTCGAATCCTGGGGCCGCGCGGCCCTCCCCGTTGCCCTCGACCTC
>CAZNHI010000446.1:0-2413 GCA_964572535.1 uncultured Dehalococcoidia bacterium | reverse complement strand
TGTACAGCATGTGGCCGATGCTGTCGGCGCATACCTGGCCCGTCAGGTCCACCTCGATCGCCGAGTTTATCGACACCATGCGGTCGTTGCGCGCGATCAGAAACGGGTCGTTGGTGAACGTCACCGGGTGCATCTCGATCAGCGGGTTGTCATCCACGAAGTCGTACAGGCGCCGAGAACCCATGACGAAGGACGAAACCACCTTGCCTTCGTGGTAGCTCTTGGCAGAGCTATCCACGACGCCGCTCTCGATCAGGTCCAGCAGCCCGTCCGAAAACATCTCCGTGTGCACGCCCAGGTGCTGATGCCTGCTCAGCGACGCCAGTACGGCGTTTGGGACCGTCCCGATGCCGGTCTGGATCGTCGACCCGTCCTCTATCAGCGACACGACGTGCGCGCCGATGCGTCTCGCGACCTCGTCAGGCGGCTCGCAGACCACCTCCGTCAACTCCGCGTCCGTCTCGACCAGGTAGTCGATCTGCGAGACGTGGAGGAAGCTGTCGCCGTGGGTGCGCGGCATACGGCGGTTGACCTGCGCGATTACCGTCTGCGCGGCCAGACACGCCGGCTTGGCGCAATCGACCGAGATACCGAGGCTGCAGTAGCCGGCGTTATCCGGCGGCGAGACCTGGATCAACGCCACGTCCAGGGGCAGCGTCGTCTCGAACAATCGCGGCACCTCGGACAGAAACACCGGCGTGAAGTCGGCCCGACCCTGGTTCACCGCCTCGCGCAGGTTGCGCCCCACGAACAACGCGTTGTGACGGAAATGACCGTCCATCTCCGGCCGCGCGTACGGCGCATCGCCCTCCGTGTGCATATGGACGATCTCCACGCCTTGTAGCTCCGTGTATCGGGCCACCAGCGCGTCGATCAGCGCCCTGGGTACGGCGCAACCGCCCTGGACGTAGACCCGCTGTCCGGAGCGCACGCCACCCATCGCCTCAGCCGCGGAAACGCGCCGCGACTCCTGCTTGCTCATACTCGCATCATACCCACCGCACTGCCTTCAGATGACGAAATGCCCGCATGCGAGGGGCCGTTCGGCCTGCCAGACTTCCGCCTTCCGGCACTCTCACGCCCCGCCCCGCGACAGGAAACTCTAGCTACCGGCAGACCCCTCCGTCAGATCAAGCCGGCGAGGAGACGTAAATGGCATTCGCGAGACATTCCCTCCACATCAAGGCAGCGGCCACGCACCGGCGCATGCCCCAGGCTGAGGAGTTCGGCCTGCACGCGGCAATCCTCCTGCTCGCGCTCGCCGCGGTACTGGCCAAGGTAGCCGGTTGAGCTAGCGGCGTTCTGAGGAGACTGAATAATGACGACGCAGGCGCCATCTCGCACAAGCCTCAAGACTCACCTGTACAAGGCGTGTCAGCGTTGCCATGGGGATCTCCTCCTCGACCTGGCGATCATCTATGCCGTCGTCCTGGGCGCGGCGCTGATTACGGCATTACTGCCGGCGCGACAGGCCTCACGCGTCTATCCCGCTCAGGCCCTGCGCTACGAGTAGCCTCTAACCAAGGACCTTGTGGCCGACTTCGGCGACGAGCTCCAGCTTGCGGCGCTGCTCGTCCCAGGTCAGCAGGTTGCCGAACTGCGTCGAGGCGAAGCCGCACTGCGGTGAAATCGCCAGGTTCTCGATCGGGATGTACTTCGTCGCCTCTTCGATGCGCCGCTTCAGCTGGTCGACCGACTCCAGCTCGGGCAGCTTCGAGCTGATGATGCCCAGCACGACCATCTTGTCGCGCGGCACGAAACGCAGGGGCTCAAAGCCACCGGCCCGATCGCTTTCGTACTCCAGCAGGAAGCGGTCTACGTTGAGTCCTTTGAACGCCTTCTCTGCAACCGGGTCATAGCTGCCCTCGGCGTGCCAACGGCTGCGATTGTTGCCGCGGCACATGTGCAGACCCACCGTGATCCCCGGCGTACCCCGCACACCCGCGAGCGCGATGTTGTCCAGCCGGATTAGCTCGTCCAGGTACGCTTCGGGGTCCTCTCCGGAGTCGATCATGCGCTGACGCACCGTCACGTCCGCCACGCGTTCGACGTAATGCAGCGAGTCGAGCTGTATGTAGGAGATGCCGTCCTGGATCAGCGCCTTGACCTCGTCGTTGATCATGCCGGCCAGGTCCTCTGCCAGCGCGAACGGCGTCGCGTAGGCCCTCTCGCTCACGCTCGGCTCGAACATGCCACCAGTCATCGACATCGGGCCCGGCAGCGTGATCTTCCACGGCATACCAGCGTGCTGCTTCAGGAACGCGGCGTCGTCCGCCACAAAGCGCTTGGCCTTGCGCAGCTTCTCGCCCGCCACCATGGCGCGCTGCTGCGTCGCGGACGTGTTCGCCTCCTCGGCATTGGGGCCGCGCCATTCGGCGAAGATGCGCCGGATCGGCGAGCCCGTGACCTGCGT
>CAZNHI010000445.1:0-2413 GCA_964572535.1 uncultured Dehalococcoidia bacterium | reverse complement strand
CGTGGCGCTGGCCAACCGCGACAAGGGACGCCTGACGATTAACATCCAGTCGGACGGCGACCTGCTGTTCACGCCCTCGGCGATCTGGACGGCGGTGCACCATCGCATCCCGCTGCTGATCGTCATGTACAACAACCGCAGCTACGGCAACGACCTGGGGCACCAGGGCATGATGGCGCGCGTGCGTGGACGTCCAGAGCAGAACAAGACGGTCGGCATCGATATTAACGACCCGGTGGTCGACTTCGTGGGGATGGCGCGGTCGTTTGGGGCGTGGGCTGAGGGGCCAATCGAAAGGGCGGAGGACCTGCGGCCGGCGTTCGAGCGGGCGAAGCGAGAAGTGCAGGAGAACGGGCGGGTGGCGCTCGTGGACCTGTACACGCAGGTGACGTGAGGAGTGCAGAGGGCAGAGGGCAGAGGGCAGCTGACGAAGCGCCTGGGAGAGAAGAGGATTTTAATGGACATCGAAACGCTGAAGGACTTTGCGACGCGGCAGCGGGCGATTCGCCTGATCGACACGACGCGAGAGGTGGACGACGCGCTGATCGAGCAGATCCTGACGGTGGGGACGCACGCCCCCAGCGGCGGCAACCGTCAGATCTATCGCTTCATCGTGATCCGCGACCCTGAGATCAAGCGGCAGCTGGCTGAGATCTACGACACGCTGGGCGCGCAGCGCTACGGCAACCCGGAGTCGCGTACCACCTGGGCGAAGATGCCGGTGATGATCGCGGCCTGCTCGATGCCAGGCTCGGCGCCAGCGGGAGCCGCGACGGCGGGCGCGCGGGCGGCAACGGCGGCATCGATTTTGCCTGCCGTGCAGAACATGCTGCTGGCGATCACTGCGTTGGGGCTGGGCTCTGTGCTGACCACGCTGTGGAAGGAAGAAGACGCGAGGGTGAACCAGCTCCTCGGCCTGCCGGAGGGCGCCGAAGTGCACGCCATCCTGCCGATCGGCTGGCCGGACCGCAAGTACCGCCGCAACCGCCGCAAGCCCATCGCGGAGGTCACGTTCCGGGACCGCTGGGGCCAGGGCTGGTAGGCGACAGGATGCGCAAGGAGTGTTGGATTGGACATTGAGACCATACAACTGACCTATGAAGGTGGCTCTTTGCCGGCCGCCATCTATAGGCCGCAGAGGGGCGTCAGCCCGGGAATTGTCGTGGCAACTGGTGGTCTGGAACGAGGAGACATAGAGGGGTACCGGTGGGCCGGCGAGCGTCTGGCGGCGGCAGGGTACACGGCCCTTCTGGCAACATACAGGGCGGCCTCCCCATATAACGACCCTGCAGATCTCAGCCTGGCTGTGGACTGGCTAGAGAACGACCCGCGCGTTGACGGATCGAAGCTCGCCGTCTGGGGGCACTCACGTGGCGGCTTGGCCGCCCTGTTTGCCGCAGCGCGCGATCCACGCCTCCGTGCTGTCATTTCAATCGCCGCACCGGCCGACCCTGCGGACTATCTTCGGCGGCTCGGCCAGTACTTCCCTGCTGCACACGACAGCATTGCCCGATTCCTCGGCGACGACGAGAAAGGCAGCGCCGTGCGCTACGAATCCGTTCGTGCCCTCAGCCTCGCTGGCGTGCTCACGAGGCCTGTCCTGCTGCTCCACGGCACCGCAGACATGCGCGTCCCCATTGATCAATCGGTGCAACTCGAACAGGCATTGCGTGAGGCCGGTAACCGCGATGTCCGTCTAGAGATGTTGCCCGGTGTCGGCCACTTCTTCGAGCTCACAATGACCGGCTACCAGTTCGACCGTGTCATGGAGCTCACGACGGCCTGGCTGAGCAGCGTCCTGGACTAGGGAGTTCATCGCTGAGAGCCAGTAGCGAAACAGCAAGTGGGTAGCAGCTAGTTCATCCCGTTGCCGCCGCTGACGCTGATCGAGAGGCCGGTCAGGTAGTCTGACTGGTCTGAGCAGAGGAAGGCGGCGGTGTTGGCGATGTCCTCGCCGACGGCGGCGCGGCCCAGCGGCGTGATGCGGGCGCGCTCCTCCAGCATGACCTGGCGGTAGTCCTCCGTGCTCATGTCTTCCGGCTTCAAGGCGTCCGCCATGTAGATCACGCGCTCGGTGTCGACGAGGCCAGGGCAGATGGCGTTGACGTTGACCTTGTAGGGCGCCATCTCCAGGGCCAGTGACTGCGTGATGCCGATGACGGCGAACTTGGAGGCGCAGTAGGTGGCGTAGCGCGCCGTGCCCTGCTTGCCGGCGCGGCTGGACATGATGACGATTTTGCCCGGTCCGCCGCGCGCGACCAGGTGGCGGCAGACCTCTCGGCAGCACAGGAAGGTGCCCTTGACGTTGACGCGCTGCACGAGGTCGAAGTCGGCTTCTTCGACGTCGACCAGGAGCTTGCGGTCGCCGCCGGGCTGGGAGCCAGCGTTGCAGACCAGGATGTCGATCTTGCCG
>CAZNHI010000444.1:0-2415 GCA_964572535.1 uncultured Dehalococcoidia bacterium | reverse complement strand
GTTCCTGCAGCCGCTCGGAGACAGCGTCGGCATGCGGGACGCGCGGGCGCTGCTCGCTACGCTGGACGCGAAGTAGAGTTCGTCCGAAGACGTGCCGCCGCCACGTCGCTGAGTCGTGACCCTTAGCGACCCAGCCCCTTCAGGATGTCCGTGCGGTGCTCTTCGAAGTGGCCGGCGTTCTCGCCGTACACGTCGGTGACGCTGAGGGTCTGGCCGAGGCGCTTGAAGCTCTTGTCCCACTCATCGTCCTTCACCGTGTCGATCGCCGCCAGCGCCTTTGCGTAGGCCTCGTCATACTTCTTACCGACGGACTCCGGCGACGCCCCGCGCGCGCCCATTCGCGTAACCCAAGGGTTAAGCCTGTCAAAAATGCCGCGCGGCGGGAAGTTCAGGTCCTTGCCGGTGCGGGCGCGCTCGACGCCGCTGGCGACGTAGCCGCTGCCCCAGGCGAGGTGCCACATGAGCTGGCCGACGGTCCACGCCTCGTTGGCGCTCTTCTTCTTGAAGTCTTCCGCTGATAGCGACTTCAGCAGCTCGTGGTATCCCGCGTGGGTCTGTTCCAGCTTCTGCCGGATCTGGTCACGGGTGGCGGTTGATGTCTGTGCAGGGTCAGTCATGGCGGTTCCTCCTCTGTATTGGCTGCCATTCTAACGCTTTACGCACAACAAGTAGCCAGCCCCCTCCGGGTGAAAGCGTCCCGGGGGAGGCCGGCATGAGAGAGAGGGCGCCTCGGCGGCGCCCTCTCTTGTGTGGCGACGCGCATTGGGGGCTACGCGCCAGTTGTCGTGGTTGTGGTCGCGTCCGCGCCTTCCTCCTTCTCCGGGCAATTGTGATCGCCGTCTTCGGCGGAACCGTCGTCGCTGTCGTCGGTGCCGTCCGTTGAGTCTTCCGTGTCATCAGCCGAGTCATCGCTGCTGTCGTCAGTGCAGTCCGGCGCGTCTGTAGCCGTCGGTGCCTCAGTCGCCGCCGCGGAAGGCGTCGCCGTCGGCGACCCCTCCTGCGCGAAGCTGACGGCCCCGCTCATGAACAAGACGCCGGCCGCCAGCGCGATGACCGCGAGAACGGTCATCGTCAGGGTGTGTACTTTGGTCATAGATTCACCTCCTTTCCGGTGGATTCACCAGCAGGTGCCTGCTGATCGCTGCTTTCCATGTCTCCACGTTAGACAGGCGCAGTTAAGCGGGATTTGGAGGAGGATTAAGAAACTCCAAACTCCGGCGCCGCCCAAACATAAGGAGGGCGCCCTCAGGCGTCCTCCTGCATCGGAGCCTCTGACGGTCCGGGTACAAGACTCAGCTTCGAGGGTTCAGCTCCCTACGGCTGCGCTTGACAAATCGGGCGAGCGCCACCAGTGACCACAGAAGCTCGACCGCGAAGAACGGGTAGGAGCCGATCAACAAGCCGTAAGAAGAGGAGGCGGCGCAGGCCGCCGCGAATATGGCAACGAACCAACGGGATCGCTCTTCCAGCCAATAGGTCACGAACATTAGGGAGACCGCAGCCGTACCAAACGCTGTAAGCATGCTTGAATCCTCCGATGGTCAGTTTATTCTGATCTTGGCGCGGCATTAAAGTTCTCGAAACTAGCGCCGCCGCCCAAACGCAAAGAGGGCGCCCCGCAGGCGTCCTCTCCTTCGGCTCGTCTCGTCGCTTACACGAAGTTCACGCCGATGTGGAACGACCCGGCATAGCCATCGCCGTCCGCGGTCAGGGGCACCAGGAGCGACGATTCGTAGATATTGTCCGCCGGGTTGCTGACATCCGGCTGCCCTTTCGGGCTGTACGGTGACTGCTGTGTCACGGCGGCGATCGTCGCTTCGTCGAAGAACAACTGCGACGTGAATTCGTGACCGCTTTGCGCATCGGGGTCGGTGCGGACCTTGTAGTGGATGTGGATGGCGCGGCCGCTGTATCAGCCCGGGAAGACCGTCAGGAACGTCACCTGCCCGTTGGCCCTCCGCTACGTTCACCTCGAACCGATGGGCACGCCACGGCCCGAAGGTTTTAGCCATTACGCGAAGGTGCAGCGGAGCCGCTGCCGGGGGGGGCGGGGGGTGTCCCCCCGACCCCCAACCTCCCGGGGCGGGGTGGGGAGTGGCGAGCGACGTTCCGGGTGCCCATCCGAATTCTTGACCTGTTGGCAGAAATTTAAGCATCTGCTAGAATAAGCCCGCGCCGGGTGCTTGACAGCCCGTGACGTCTAGCGAAATCATGATCATCCCCGGAGGGGGAAGGAGCCCAGCATGACGACCGAGCCAGCAAAGACCATCACCGAGCCCGTCAAGGACTGGACCACGGACTACGACATCTTCGACGCGGGATACATCAAGGACCCGTTCCCCGTCTGGGACGGTCTTCGCGAAGAATGCCCCGTCGCGCGCTCAAAGCGCTGGGGCGGTTCCTGGATGCCGACCC
>CAZNHI010000443.1:0-2429 GCA_964572535.1 uncultured Dehalococcoidia bacterium | reverse complement strand
ATCTGGTAGGCGTTGGGGTCGTCCACACGGACCTCGCGCAGGTAACGGAACTGCCCCAGCTGCTTCATGTGGCCCTTCTGCGGGTCGTTGGTTCGCTTGGCGGTCCCGAAGCCCAGCTGGATCGCGGCGTAGCCATCGCGCTCCTGCGTCTTGACCTGAACCACGACGCAAGGCCCCGCTTCGACCACTGTGACGCCGCGCGCTTCGCCACCGGCGGAGAACACCTGCGTCATACCTACCTTGCGCCCGAAAATCGCGTTCATCATCTTTACAGCTTGATCTCGATGTCCACGCCGGCCGGCAACTGCAGGCGCATCAGCGTGTCTACGGTTCGCGAGGATGGCTCCAGGATGTCGATCAGGCGCTTATGCGTGCGAATCTCGAACTGCTCGCGCGAGTCCTTGTCGACAAACGGGGACTTGTTGACCGTGAACTTCTTGATCTCAGTCGGCAGCGGGATCGGGCCCGCGACGGTCACGCCGGTGCGCTCCGCCGCCTCCACGATCTGCTCGGCAGACTGGTCAAGAATGCGGTGGTCGAAAGCCTTGAGCCTGATCCTGATCTTCTGTCTTGGCATACTGCCCGGTTACTTTCTCCCTCCGCACCTTCAGGCGCGGCTATTAACGGCGTACCTTTGTGCGCGCGCCCAGCTTCTCGGCAATGTGCGCCGGCACGATCTCGTAGTGGTCGAACTCCATGGTGTGCGTCGCCCTGCCCTGCGTCAGCGAGCGCAAGTCCGTAGTGTATCCGAACGTCTCCGCTAGCGGAATCTGGGCCCGCATAATCTGCAAAGTACCGAACGATTCAACGTCCAGGACGTGCCCGCGGCGCGACGTTGCGTCGCCCAGCACATCGCCGAAGAATTGCTCCGGCACGCGAATCTCCAGCTTCATGATTGGCTCCAGCAGCACGGCCTCGGCCTGGTGCATCGCCTTGCGCATGCCTTCGATGCCGGCCATACGGAACGCCATCTCCGAAGAATCGACCGGGTGGGTCGAACCGTCGATCAGCATCACCTTCACGTCGACGACTGGATAACCGGCCACGGGACCGCTCTCCAACGCCGACTTGACGCCTTCCTCGGTCGGGCCGACGTACTCCCGCGGCACCGAACCACCGACCGTCTTGTTCTCGAACACGAAACCGGCGCCGCGCTCCAGTGGCTCAATGCTCAGCTTCACAACACCGTACTGACCGTGACCACCCGTCTGTCGGACGTGGCGGCCCTCTGCCACGGTCGCGCGGGTCAATGCTTCGCGGTAGGCGACCTGCGGCCGTCCCACGTTGGCGTTGACCCCGAACTCGCGCAGCATCCGGTCGACCAGCACCTCGAGGTGCAGCTCCCCCATGCCGGAGATCAGCGTCTGGCCCGTCTCCTCCTCATAGCGAATGCGGAAGGTCGGGTCCTCTTCGGCCAGCTTGCTCAGAGCCTCGCCCATCTTGTCCTGGTCCGGCTTGGACTTCGGCTCGATCGCGATCGAGATCACGGGCTCCGGGAACTTGATCGGCTCCAGCAGCAGCAGCTTCGTCGGGTCGGAGAGCGTGTCTCCGGTCAGTGTGTTCTTGAGTCCGCCGGTGGCGATGATGTCGCCGGCAAACGCTTCAGAGACCTCTTCTTGCTTGTTCGCGTGCATGCGCACCAGCCGTCCGAAACGCTCTGACTGGTCGCGGCTCGTGTTCATGACCAACATGCCGCTGGTAGCGCGGCCGGAGTAAATGCGCAGATAGGCCAGCCGGCCCATGTACTGGTCCGTGACGATCTTGAAGACCAGCGCGCTCAAGGGCGCCTCGGCGTCGGCTTCACGTGTCGATGGCTCGCCGGACTTGACGTCCGTGCCGGTGACCGGCGGTACGTCGATCGGCGAGGGCAGGTAGTCGATAACGGCGTCGAGCATCGTGCGCACACCTTTGTTGCGCAGCGCGGAGCCACAGAGTACGGGCGTGATCTCGCCCTCGAGCGTCGCACGTCGCAGCGCCTTCTTCAGCTCTGGCACCGTGACCTCGTGGCCCTCGATGTAGGAGATCTCCAGCTGCTCGTCGACTTCGCCCACCTTTTCCAGCAGACGGTCGCGGGCACGCTCAAAGGCGTCCTGCATCTCCGGCGGGATGTCGCGGTACTCCGGAGGATCATCGCGCTCGCCGGTGTAGAAGATCGCCTTCTGCTCCACCAGGTCGATCACGCCCTGGAAATCGGCCTCGACGCCCCAGGGTATCTGGATCGGCACCGGGCGCGCATCCAGACGCTCGGCAATCATGTCGACGGTGCGCCAGAAGTCTGCGCCCGTGCGGTCCATCTTGTTGACGAAGCAGATGCGCGGCACGTTGTAGCGATCTGCCTGTCGCCAGACGGTCTCTGATTGCGGCTCAACGCCGGCGACCGCGTCGAACACCACGACACCGCCGTCCAGGACGCGCAGGCTGCGCTCCAC
>CAZNHI010000442.1:0-2434 GCA_964572535.1 uncultured Dehalococcoidia bacterium | reverse complement strand
GGGGCGGGTCGGGACGCTGGTGGCGCGCGGCTGCGTGCCCTGGCCTGACCCAGATGACGCTGGGGCCTCGTCGCCGCCGCAGGCCAGGGCGAGCGCCACGACGCCTGCGAACAACAGAAGCGTAATTCGTCTTACCATGCTTCGATTTTGCCGCGAACCGCGTTGCGGAGTCGAGAGGCCTGCTCCCCGTTGAGCCAGGCTGCGAGGTCCGCGAGGCGCGCATCCACGAACTCGAAGGCTGATTCACGGTCGAAGACGTCGTCGCTGGCGGCGGCTTCGGCGACGAGGCCGTCTACCAGACGCTCGAAGCTTCTCTCGATGGCAGCCCCTACCTGGTCCCGCGAGGCAACAGGAAACAGAATCTCGCCCAGCAATCTGGAGAGCTGTGTCAGCGCTTCGGGGTCGCTGGCCATGACGGCCGTTGGGTTCAGGTAGCCCTGGGAGTCGTGGCGCCGCGTACCTTGTTGTAGCAGGAGCTGCAGTACACCGGGCGGTCACCTCGGGGGATGAAGGGTACCTCTGTCATGATGCCGCACTCGGCGCAGGCCGCCGGGTGCATCTGGCGGGGGGTCTTACCGCCAAAGCTGGCAAACACACCGTAACGCACGTATCCTTCCTCGGGCTCCTGCGCCCGGGCGGTGCGGCGCGCGGTGCGGCAGCGCGGGCAGCGTGCGGGCTCGTTCTGCAGGCCCTTGGTTGCGTAAAACTCCTGCTCGCCCGCGGTGAAGACGAACGCGTTACCGCAGTCCTTGCAGGCGATTTCTTTGTCAACGTAGGCCAATGGGGTGCATCCTCCCTGGGTGGCTCTGGCCGAGCAAACCTTGCGAATCTTATGAAGCGGGACGCCTTAGGGCAAGCCTGCAGAAACGCCGCTTCACGTAGGTGTGGCTCAAATGACTCTTCGGCAAAAACTGGAAGTTAGAATAGTCTCGATATGCCTGAAGTGCCCGATCTCGAGGCGATACGCAAGTTTTTCAATCGTACCGTGGCCGGTGAGACCATCGAGAAGGTCGACACTCCGATTCCTGTCGTTATCAGAGTACCACGAGAGGAGTTCGTCCGTCTCCTGACCGGCGATACGTTGGGCGAGGTCCATCGCTACGGTAAGTTCCTCCTATTCACCCTGGCAAGCGGCCGGATCATGGTGATCAACGCAATGCTCACGGGTCGCTTCACGCTTGTAGAGCCCAGTCACAAGCGCCACGCACGCACCTGTTTCGTGCTCGGCCTCAGTGGCGGCAAGGAACTGCGCTACGCCGACCAGCGCTTCATGGGCCGTGTTTACCTGGCGACGCCTGAGACCCTGGAGACGCTGCCACAGTTTGCGGAGATGGGTCCTGACGTGCTGTCGCCGTCGCTGACAGAGGCTGTGTTCCGAGAGCGGCTGCGCAAGTACACGGGGCAGATAAAGAGCGTGCTGGTCAACCACAAGTTTGTTGCGGGCGTCGGCAACGCCTACGCGGACGAGATCTTGTGGGAAGCGCGCGTACATCCCTACCGCAAGCGCAGCCAGATGAGCGACGAGGAGATCGGCGCCCTCTACCAGGCCATGCGTGACGTGCTCAACTGGGCCGAGCCGATCGTCTGGCAGAAGATGGGCGAGTCGCTGGACTACAAGGAGTGGCGTGACCACTTGCGCGTGCACCGTCGCGGCGGTGAGCCCTGTCCGCGTTGCGGCACAACGATCAGCGAGATCACCGCCGGGCAGCGGATCACGAATTTCTGCCGGAACTGTCAGCCGGAAGTACCGAGAGGGTTCTAGAAGCCGTTGATCGCGTCTTTGAATTCAGCCGGGAGGATGAGTTTGAGGATGGGGATGAAATCTAAATAGAACGGGGCGAGCGCCGAACCCTCCACGGCGCCATCGAGGCCTAGCGACTCGAACGTGATCATCAGGATCAAGCCGATTTCGACGAAGACGAAGCCTTTGATGAAGCCGATGACGGCGCCGCCGATTGAGTCTGCCAGGCCCAGGAGCAGCAGCGAGGCGGCTTGCTTGAGGAACAAGGCTGTCAGCTGCGAAGCCAGGATCGTCGCGCCGAAGATCATTGCAAACGCGATGATTCGCGCCGTCTCCTCGCTATCGACGGCGACGCGAACGTCCTGAGCAAGCTCTTCGTAGAAAAGACCGGCGAGTGCGACCGCGAACACGGCCCCGACGATCGTGATGACTTCTCTGATCATGCCGGCGTGGAACGCGGCATAGGTAAACCAGATCATCGTGGCGAGGATAGCGATGTCGATCCAGCTCAAGCAGCGACCTTTCGAGTCCAGCTATTCACTGTGTTATCGACCGCAGGACGCTGCCGGCGTACTGCTGTCAGGCTTCCCCGCCAACCGGCAGAGTGTAGCACAGGTCTGGAAGGACCGGGACTGAGCCCTGCCGAGTGCTGAGATTGAACGCCCCATGCGCCCCTTTAGCGGGGTCCGGGGT
>CAZNHI010000441.1:0-2440 GCA_964572535.1 uncultured Dehalococcoidia bacterium | reverse complement strand
CGCTTCCCTCCTCGGGGCAGGCGGAGACGCTGGCGGGCCTGCGGGAGCAGATCGGCAATCGCATTGTCGTTTCGACGGTCGTACCGATGCAGTTCGCGGCGGGTAAGGTGACGATGCTCGACCTCGAAGACGGGTCGGCGGCGCAAGAGGCGCAACGCATCCTGCCGGAGGCGCGCGTCGTCGGGGCGTTTCAGAACCTGGCAGCGCGGAAGCTGTTCGACGTGGAGCACGCGCTGGACGGCGACGTCATCGTCTGCAGCGACGACAAAGAGGCGCTGGGTGAGGTGATCTCCCTGGCGGAGCAAATCCCGGGGCTGCGCGGCATCAACGGCGGGCCACTGGCCTGCAGCCGCTACGTTGAAGGCATCACCACGCTGCTGGTGCACGTCAACCGCAACTACAAGACAGAGTCGCACGTCAAGATCGTCGGGGTTTAGGAGGCCGGAGATGGCACCCGTAAGCATCCAGGGCATCGAGGGCATCCCCGAGATCCAGGCCGGCGACGACCTCGGCCGGATCATCGCCGAGGCCTGCCGGGCGCAGGGCGTGACGCTGCAAAACGATGACGTGCTGGTCGTGACCCAGAAGGCGGTCTCGAAGTCTGAGGGGCGGTTCGTCAACCTCGACGAGGTGGAACCTTCGGCGCTGGCGATCGAGATCG
Organism: uncultured Dehalococcoidia bacterium; assembly: GCA_964572535.1. Classification (GTDB taxonomy): domain Bacteria; phylum Chloroflexota; class Dehalococcoidia; order DSTF01; family WHTK01; genus WHTK01. The sequence goes on along the minus strand of CAZNHI010000441.1, from coordinate 1,779 downwards.
CGACGCCGTGGGACAAGGACCCGCGTCACGTCGAGGTTGTGCTGCGAGAGAGCAAACGCATCGTCAAGATGGACCGTGGCGTGATCATCGTGGAGACGCGCCATGGGCTGGTCTGCGCCAACGCGGGCGTCGACGCCTCCAACGTCCCCAACGGCCAGCTGATGCTGCTGCCTGAAGACCCCGACGCCTCGGCGCGGCGCATCCGCGAGGCGCTGCGCCAGCACACCGGCGCCGACGTGTCGGTGATCGTCTCCGACACCTTCGGGCGCCCCTGGCGCGCCGGCTACACCGAGGTGGCGATCGGGGTCGCGGGCATGCTGCCGATCATCGACTACGTCGGCAAAATCGATACGCATGGCCGCGAGCTGAGGGCGACCTGGATTTGCGTTGCGGATGAGCTGGCATCGGCGGCGGAGCTGGTCACGGGCAAGGTAAACCGCGTGCCGGTGGCGCTGATCCGAGGCTACGCGGCGCCGCGCGGCGAGGGCTCAGCACAGGAGATCGTCAGAGCGGCGGAGCTGGACCTGTTCCGTTGAGAGACTTCTGTAACTGTATGCCCGGGCCCAGAAGTGTATAATGCCTTAACGTTTACGCAACCGGCAGGGAAGCCGGCAGTTCATAAGCAATAGCCGCTAGTCAAAAATGTCGACCGCACTACAAGCATTGCCATTTGCTCGATCCAGGGTCTTCCAGGAGATCCTGTTCATGGGCTCCGGCTACCTGGTTTACTCGCAGGTGCGTGGTCTGGCCGGTCAGCGCGTCTCGGACGCCTTCATTAACGCCTACAACCTGATCGACATCGAGCGCGACCTCGGCATCTTCAAGGAGCTAACGCTGCAGCAGTGGGTGCTGGCCAGCGACTTCCTGGTGGACCTGTTCAACCTGGTTTATTTCTACGGTTTCTTCCCGCTGGTACTACCAACCGCCGCCTTCCTGTTTCTGAGGCGTCCAGAGGTCTACCGGCTGGCGCGCAACGCCTTCCTGATCTCCGGTGGCATTGCGGTCAGCTTCTTTCTGACCCTGCCGACGGCGCCGCCACGGCTGGTGGGCATGGGCTTTATCGACACGCTGAACCAGAGCTTCACGCCGACGTACAGCAGCATCCCCGGCGTCAACCACTACGCGGCGCTACCCAGCATGCATGTCGGCTGGACGTTCTTGCTGGCGGTGGCGCTGTTCCTGGCGTTCAAGGACTGGCGCTTCCGGCCCGTGTTCTTCGTGATCCCCGTGGCGATGTTTAGCGCGACGGTTGCGACGGGCAACCACTACTTCCTGGACGGCATCCTCGGGCTGATTGTGGCGGTCGCGGCGCTACGGATCGCGTTGTTCGTGCAGAACCGTCCAGAGGAACCGCAGCCGGCGCCGGTGGTTCAGGCGCCCAGCTCTTCGTAGTAGGCCAGCAGCGACTTAGCGATTTCCGGCCAGTCGAAGGTGCGGGCGCGGTCTTGCGCCGCGTCGGCGAGGCTCGTGGCCAGCGACTTGCTGTCGAGCAGGCGCAGGATGGCGTGCGCCATGAGGGGCGGCTCCTTCGGCGGGACGATGAGGCCTGTGACGCCGTCCTCGCCCAGCGTGTTCGAGCCGTTAATCGACGTAGCGACCGCCGGCGCGTGCGAGGCCATCGCCTCCAGCAGCGTGATACCGAAGCTTTCGTTCACGGTCGAGGGTGAGCAGAAGACGTCGGCGCGCTGGTAGTAGCCTGGCAGGCAGTCCGGCGGGACGTAGCCTTCGAAGTGCACGTCCTGCAGCTCCAGCTTCGCCGCCAACTGCTGGTATTCCTTC
>CAZNHI010000440.1:0-2441 GCA_964572535.1 uncultured Dehalococcoidia bacterium | reverse complement strand
CGCAGCCATTCAGCAACGGCAAGGTGGGCATCATCGGCTTCTGCTCCGGCGGCCGCCAGGTCTACCTCGTCGCCTGCCGCACCACCGACTTCGACGCCGCGGTCGATTGCTGGGGCGGCGGCGTCATCGTCGACGACGAGAGCCAGCTCGTCCCCTCACGCCCCGTGGCGCCGATCACCCTCACGCCGGACCTCAAGATCCCGCTGCTCGGCATCTTCGGCAACGACGATGAGAACCCGAGCCAGGACGAGGTCAACCGCACCGAGGAGGAGCTAAAGCGCCTGGGCAAGACCTACGAGTTCTACCGCTACGATGGCGCCGGCCACGCCTTTTTCTCCACCGACCGCTATCGCTACCGGCCGGAGCAGGCCGTCGACGCCTGGGCCAAGGTCTTCGCCTTTTTTCGGCGCCACCTTGCGGCCGCAGCCGGGCCCGGCAGCCCGCCGCGATTCATAGGCCCCGCGCCGAACGTCTCCCTGACCGGCCGCGTACCTCTGCGCTAGTACTCGAACGGCAGCCCGTAGAGCTCGCAGCAGTTCGCGACCGTGATCCGGTAGCGGTCTTCGTCGGAGACGCCGTCGAAGATCTCGTCCAGCACCTCCTGCGAGTGCGGAAAGATCGAGTCGTGGTGCGGGTAGTCGCTGCCCCACATCAGGTTGCGCACGCCGATGTCGCCGCGCGTCATGACACCGATGCGGTCGTCCTCGAACGTAATCAGGAAGTTCTGGTGGAAGTAGTAGCTGGGGTTCTCCGTCACCTCCGGCGCCGCGTGCGTCGGCTCCCGGTGCATCGCCCAGTCCAGACGCTGGAGGAAGTGCCCCACCCAGCCCGTCTCCCACTCCGTCGGCACGAAGCGCAGGCCCGGGTAGCGAGCGCAGACGCCGCCGCAGATCAGATCGCTGATCACGGCCGCCAGCCCGGTGTGCGCCAGCGCGTAATTCGTGATCGGGCCCCAATTCGGCAGGCCGTGGTTGGGCGAGGCCGTGGTGAAGATATGCATGTCCAGCGGCATCTTCATCTCTTCCGCCGCCGCCCAGAACCTGTCGTAGTAGTGGTCCGAGTACGGCTTGTCGGCCGGCGGCACGCAAGGGATGCAGCCGCCCCGGTGCCCGATCTGCTTCGCGCGCTGTAGCTCCTCGATCGCCACGTCGATGTCGTAGAGCGGGATGCAGGCCAGCGGGAAGAGGCGGTTCGGCGCCTGAGAGGCGTAGTTTGCCGTCCAGTCGTTGTAGTTCTTGAACGTGGCCGTGACCGCGTCCTTGTTCTTCATGCCGTAGATGCCGAACAGCAGGCTCGGGTACAACACTTCCGCGTCGACCCCATCGATATCCTGATCCTTCAGCCGCTCTATCGGATCCAGCACCCCCGGCCGCAACCCGTCATAGCCCTGCTTGATCAACTCGATGGTCGCCGGGTCGTTCGCGTAGTGCCCCGCGATGCCCAGCCTGCCAACGCCAAAGTTGGGCCGGACCGGCCGGCCGGGGATGACCAGCGTGTCGCCGTACTCCGGGTGGCGGATCACCTTTGGCGCGTCCTCGCCAAAGCGCGCTTCGAGGCCGTCGAAGACCTCGGCCGCCTCTACGACGTGTGAATCAGCCGAAATGCAGAGCTTCTGTGCAACCATGACGACCTCCCGCAAGCGCGCGATCTACCGCTGGTGCCGCGATCATCTTCCGCGAGTGGAACCTTGTCAAAGGGTGTGAGCCGCGCTAGTCGTCGAGGTCCGGCAGCTGGTGAAGGATCTCGTCGAAGCCGTCTGTGTCACCTGCGTCGGCGGCCTCCAGGGGCACGAGGTGTTCGCTGAGCTTCAGCTCAACCAGGGTGGACGGATCGTCGTGCGCATTTGGGACCTAACCCAGCACGATTGGCTGATCAGCAGCGTTCGGCCCTCATGTAAGACAACCGTCGCACGCAAACCTTGCACAAAACCCGGGCGAACTTCTCGAAACGACGCTAAACCCCGATCAGCGCCGCCAGCCCCTCGTGCTGCACGAACGCCGCCCGCAGGTCCTTCGTCGCCACCCACCAGTCGACGCTGCGCGGCAGCAGCACGCCGCCGGAGCGGTGTCTGTACACCTCCGGGTTATCGACGCCCGGCGGCACGACTCCCCGGTCTCTGTGCGCCTTCGCCACCGCCAGCATGCGGCGCCGCGTGCGGATGATCAGCTGATCGGTGGTTCCCAGGTGCTCACGGGAGCGGTTATAGATCGTGCCCATGCTCCAGGTCACCGCCATATCCTGCGGCCGCGCGCCCCCGGGGATGCCCGAGAAGCTCTGGCCAGAAGCCTGCAGCTCACGATCGATCAGGAAGTCGTTACGCGGGTCCTGCGTCAGGCGCCAGCGTCCGTACCAGTCCGTAGTGTTCGGCAGCCACTCGATGCTCGGGGCGCCTCCCGCGCGCTGCGTGCCGCCGGTGCCGCGCAGTCCCTCCCGGCCCGGCC
>CAZNHI010000439.1:0-2446 GCA_964572535.1 uncultured Dehalococcoidia bacterium | reverse complement strand
GTCGCGGCCGCCCGGCAGGTGGTTCAGCGCCATGAACTCCAGCGTCCGCGGCCCGATCACCCGCTGACCGTCCAGCTCGCCGCCGTTAGCCAGCATCTTGCAGAAGCGCATGTAGTCGGACGCCGTCGAGACCATGCCTCCGGCGCCCGAGAGGTACGTCCGCGCCTTCGTGTAGCGGCTCGAAGCGTCCGCCCTATCCTCGACCACCAATAGCGGTTCGCCCGCCTTGCCAGGCCGGTAGCAGGCCGCGAAGCGTTCGATGTCCTCTGCGGGCACGTGGAAGCCCGTGTCGGCCATGCCCAACGGCCCCAGGACCTGCTCGCTCAGGAAGTCGTCCAGGTTTTGCCCGCTCAGCACCTCGCACAGGTACCCGGCCACGTCCGTGGAGATGCCATAGTTGAACTGCGCGCCGGGATCGCACTTCAACGGTAGGCTGCCCAACTTATCGACCATGTCGGTCAGCGTGCCGCTCGACTCGGAGCTGTGCAGCCCGGCGCTCTGGTATGCGGCGCCGAGCACGGGGTCAGTCCGGCTTACCAGCCCCGACGTGTGGCGCAGCAGGTCCGCGACCGTCATCTCCCGCGCCGGCTCGCGCAGCTGCGGCGCATCCGGCGTGCCGCCCGCCAGGACCTTGAGGCCCTTGAACTGCGGCAGATACTTCGAGACCGGGTCGTCGATCTGGAACAGGCCCTCTTCGTACAGCGTCATCAGGCCGACGCTGACGATCGGTTTCGTCATCGAGTAGATGCGGAAAATCGTGTCACGCTCGACCGGCTTTCCGGCCTCGATGTCGCTCTTCCCGTAGGTCTCGAAGTGCACCACCTTGCCGCGCCGCTGCACCATCGAGATCGCGCCCGGGAACTTGCCGGCATCGACATAGCCCTGGACGTGGCGTTGGAGCTTCGCCATTCCCGCCAAAGACAGCCCCACATCCTCCGGCGACGCCTCTATCTGCTGCACACTGCCCGCTGTCCGCACCATGGCCCCGGCCTCCTGCTTTGAAATGGGAGCGACCCCTAAACCCCTCGCTGCTCAATTGTCCCCGGCGAGTCTAGATCAGACGCCGCCCGATTCACAGTCAGGACGTTGGCAGCGCTTCACCGTCACCCGCTCGCCGGGCATACTGAGTCACCATGACGCTCCTCTCCGGCATCCGTGTCCTCGACATCACCACCACGCGCGGTGAGCTGGCGGGCCGCATGCTCGCTGACCTCGGCGCTGAGGTCCTCAAGATCGAACCGCCCGGTGGTACGCGCTCCCGCACACTCGCGCCCTTCGACGAGCGGCCGGGGCGCGGGCGCAGGTCGCTGTTCTGGGCCGCGCTCGGCCTCGGCAAACGCAGCGCCCTGCTCGACCTCAACCACCAACCCGACCGTGACGTTGTGCGCCGCCTCGCCCAACGCGTCGACATCCTCCTCGAGTCCTTCGACCCCGGCACGACTGCCAGCCTGGGGCTCGACTACGAGACGCTGAGCCGGCTGAACCCGCGCCTCGTCTACGTCTCGATCACGCCCTATGGCCAGGCTGGGCCGAAGTCGCTCTGGCCAGCCACCGACCTCACGCTGGAGGCCGCCGGCGGGCGCGTCTCCCTCCAGGGCGACCCCGACCGTCCGCCGCTGCCCATCGGCTACCCGCAAGCCTCGTTCCACGCCGCGGGGCGCGCTGCCGCCGACGCCATCATCGCCCTCAACGAACGCGATTTGTCGGGTCGCGGCCAACACCTGGACACCTCTATGCAGGAGAGCATCGTCGTCACGCTGATGAACGGCCCCGGCTATCCGGCAAACGTGGGCGGCGATCCGCCCGGCTACGGCGACGATCGCGCAACCGTCCCACCACGCCGCGCGGCCCCCTTTCAGGGCGTCAGCGCCTGCGCCGACGGCTTCGTCGTGGTCACGATGACGGCGCGTCCCCAGATGCTGGCGACCCTGCCCCAGAGCATCCTGCCGGCGCTGCAAAATGAGGGCCTTTCCCCCGAGGTCGTGGTTGGCACCGATTGGGACGGCTGGGAGCAGGCTCGCCGGGACGACTGCCTCACGCCAGCGCAGGTCGAAGCCGCCGCCGCCGCCATTCGCGCCTTCTTCACCTCACGTACCAAGCTGGAGCTGATGCGCTGGGCCTGGCAGGCAGACGTGCATCTCGGCCCCGTGAACAACACGCAGGACCTGGTCGAGAACCCTCACTTCGCCGAGCGCGCCTTCTGGCAGGACGTCGCCGGCGCCACCCACCCCGGCCTGTCGATTCGCTCCTCGCGCCTGCCGCTGACCCTGGGCCGCCCCGCCCCCGCCCTCGGCGCAGACCAGGAGGCCATAGACGAGTGGCTGAAGGCACCGCCCGTCGTCGTCACCGCGCCCCCGTCCCAGGATCGGCTCGGCGAAGCGTTTGCGGGACTCAAGGTGCTCGACTTTAGCTGGGTGGCCGTCGGGCCGATCACCGCCAAAGCGCT
>CAZNHI010000438.1:0-2462 GCA_964572535.1 uncultured Dehalococcoidia bacterium | reverse complement strand
TACGCCTTGCGACGCACAGCGGTTTTCAAGACCGCCGCATTCAACCGCTCTGCCACCCCTCCGCTATCTGATTCTAGCGGTTCGCTGCGAGTCTCGCCGCGTCATTGCAGAGCGGGTAAAGTCACTTCTCGGCTGGTTTGCTACCGGGCGCTGCAGGAGCCGCCTTGTGTGTGAGGCTAGTCCGGACGTAGCCCAAGAAGTCGGACCTTGGGAGGCCTCATTCGGATGCGCTCACGAGCAGCGATTGAATCTCCAATGAATTGCAGCTCTAACGCCCTTGCAATCAGATCGCGGAGACGATGAGCCTGTGTTCGGCCGAGCCCCTCGGCGGATGAACTGTACGGCCCAAACATCAGGCCATTCTTGAACGCATATGCGGTCGCAGCTGTCCGAGTCTCCACGCCGACCTTAGCGAATATGTTGGAGAGGTGGCGATCCACGGTCTTGACGGCGAGCTTGAGTCCATCCGCGATTTGCCGGTTCGTAGCGCCGCTGGCAACCACGCGCAGAACCTGTATCTCTCTAACAGTGAGACCGTTGGGGAGTGACGATTGCGGGAGCGAGGCCGGAGTCCGGTCAACGACGCGCAGCCGGGGTCTGCTCTCGAACCTCGTGACTTCCGCTGGTCGCATCTCTTGTCTCCCGAGTCAGAAACTAAGTCCATAGCGGGAGACGCGTCGTCCGTGGAAACTCGCAACTTTTCGAACTCAACCCGAGCACAACCCCGGGGGGCCGACGCACCAGTGCAGCTGCGCAGAGGGCTACCTGGCGGATACCACGCAGAGCGTGATCACTCTGCAGGCGCCAGGTCGTGACGCAACACGTAGGCCGTCGCGTCCGCCTTCCCGCGGGCGCCGATCTTGCGGTAGATGTTCGTGATGTGGCGCTCCACCGTCCGGACGCTCTACACCAGGTCATCGGCGATTTCGGCGTTCGTCCGTCCGCCCGCGATGAGCCGCAGCACGCGCCGCCCTGGAAGAAGTGATGCGCTAGCTCATCCAGGTGGGCTTCGGGGTTCGCAGCGTACAGGCTCTCCAACGCCTCGGCCACGCGGCGGTGCAACTGTTGGCGTCGCGGCGCGCTCAGCCCCTGGTGCAGCGTCTCGCGTACCAGCGGGTGTGCGAAGACGAACCCGTCGCGCTCTTCCCGCAGCATGTGCGTTGGCAGCGCCTCCTCAAACAGCTCCAAGACCCTGCTCTCGTCGATCCCGGTCGATGCCGCCACTCTCCTCCGGCGACAGGTCGCGTCCCAGCACCGCGCAGCAGAGCAGCACCCGGTTCGCCTCTTCGCTCAGGCGGGCCAGCCGGCCGGTGATCACCTGGTGGACGCCCACCGGGATCCCCCATTCGCCGACGGCTGCCTCGGGGTCTGCGAGGTCGCGCCCCTGTTCCTTCAAGTGCCGGACGAGCTCCTCGGTAAAGAAAGGGTTCCCTTCGCCTGCGCGGAAGAGCGCATCCACCACTTGTGGAGCGGCGGGTTTCCCCAGCGAGGCCTCGATCAGTGCCGCCGTGTCCTCGTGGTCTAGCGGCCCCAGCTTCAATACTTAGGAGAGTCCGCCGTCGAGTTCGCCCCGCAGCTTTGCAGGGTCATGGGTGCGCACGTGTTCGCCCAGCGCCTCGATGAAGGGCAGGTACGGTGGCATCCCCTCCGTTTCGTATGCGCGTCCCATCAGCACGCCGCAACCTCTGTCGCGCGCTTCGATCACGAGTTCAGAGACCAGTCGCGTCTTGCCCACGCCCGGCTCGCCAGACACGAGCACGAGATTGCCTTGCCCGCGCTTTGCGGCTTCCAGAGCCTCTTGCAGTCGGTCCAGCTCCTGTCGCCGGCCGACGAAGCGGGTCAGGCGCGGCCCCACGTCGGGCGCATCAGCCCAGCGCACCTCAAACACGGGCACAGGTTCAGCGAACCCCTTCAGATTGCGTTCACCCTGCGCCACAAACGTCATGCCAGGCGCCTGCCGTGCCAGCGCTCGCGTCAGCTCTGATACGAAGACCTGCCCGCCACCGGCCTCCGCTACGATGCGCGCCGTTAGGTCGACGTCAGTTCCCAGCAGGTCGTCGCCCTCAGCGGCCGGCTCGCCGGTGTGCAAACCGATGCGCATCTGGAGTTCCGCGTAGCGCCCCTCGCGCTGTTGTTCCGCAAGTGCGCTCTGAACCGCCACAGCGCACTCAACGCCCTGCCTGGCCGACCCAAACGCCAGCATGAAGCCATCGCCCGTTCCCTTCACAACCCTGCCTTCGAAGCGCGCGACTTGCTCCCGCACGATGCCCATGACGTCGGCGCCCGACAACTTCCCTTCGCCGAGCAGGTCGTGCGCGCGGGCAAGGGCTTGCACCCGGCCGTTGAAACTGGTCACGAAATCATCTGGACTTGCGGCAATCCGCAGCGACTGGTTGGCAATCGCCTGAATCGTGGCCAGGGTGTTCTTGACCCGGTGATTGAGCTCATCGAACAGCAGGCGC
>CAZNHI010000437.1:0-2483 GCA_964572535.1 uncultured Dehalococcoidia bacterium | reverse complement strand
TCTGGAACGGCTTCGGGTTGGGCAGCGCCTCCTCGTAGGTGAAGTACTTGCCGTGGAACGTCACCTCCGGCTGCGTCCAGGCCATCTTGATCACCTGGATCGCCTCCTCGCTGATTGCCTGCCGCTGGTAGAAGTCGACACCCCACCGGATGAACTCGTGCTCGTGCACGCCGATACCGCTGCCGAACTCGACCCGCCCCCGCGACAGCTGATCCAGCATCGCCACCTCCTGCGCCAGACGCAGCGGCAGATGGAACGGCAGCTGCCACATCATCGTGCCGATGCGAATCCGGCTCGTCGCCCGCGCGATCGCCGTCAGGTACACGCTGGGCGAGGTGATGTTCGCGCCCGGCCGGTTCTGATGCTCGATCGTGAAATAAGAGTGCCAGCCCAGCTCTTCCAGCCGCACCGCGAGGTTGACGTGGTTGTCGTACACATCGGCCATCGTCTGGCCCTCGGCCGGGCCCTCCGGCACCGCGTCCCAGAACGCAAAGTCCAGCTTGCTCACATCGCACCTCCGTGGCTCGTTGCAGTCGCGCCTCGGATTATAGGGCAGGGGACTCAAGCGCCGGGCGTGCATGATGCCCGTAGGTGCCCAGCATGCTGGCCACCTACGGCCCCACACTTGGCCGTCCCATCCTTCCGCCACGAAGCCCCGGGGTTCAGCCCGGGGTACTGCCCTCAACTCGAGATTCCGAGGACCTTACCAACCATCCCGTCGTAATGCCTGACAACATCTTGCTCCCCTCTCCGTCGACGGAGAGGGGTTGGGGGTGAGGTAACCCCATCCCGTCCGTTAGTCTTAACCCGACATGACCTGGCGCGACACCAACGCCCTCCACAACCTGCGCCCCTACCTCGGCGCTGGGCTCATCATCGCCCTCGCCGTGAACCTGTTCTTCATCGCCCTCCACCTCTGGAGCAGCGGCGGCCAGACCACGGTCGTCGAAATCACCAACCGCGGCGCCGAGTACACAATCAGCGTCGACGGTACGCCGGTCGACAACCTCAGCCCCGTACGCCTCGAAGCACCAATGTCGGGCGGCATCCAGCTGACCCCACCGACACCGCTCGCCAGCTTCCCCACGCCCAGCGGCATCGACTCCGTCGTCGTACTCGACACCAACGGCACGGAGTTGTTTCGTGACGACTTCGACGTCTTCAATGCCTTCGACGTCTGGCAGCTCGACTCCGGCTCCTTCCGGGTCGACGACGGCGTCCTCGTGCCCCAGCTGCCGCGCGTCGACAACACGATCACGCTGCTGCGCTCCGCCTGGACCGACTACACGGTACGCGTCACCTACCGCAACAGCCGCGGCGGCAACCTCGGCAGCCACGTCACGGAGGACGGCGGCGTCTTCTACCACTTCGAGCTGATCCGCGACTTCCCGAACTTCGTCGACGTGTTCAATCGCAACCAGCGCACCGCCCTCCAATACGGCGGCTTCGTCCACACCGGCAGCGCCGAGTCCCTGCGCTCGATCGGCGCCATGCTCACCGGCTTCTACCCCTACGCCGTCGTAGCGCTGCTAGCCGGCATCCTCCTCACGGCCGCCCTCGCCCACTTCGAGCCCGCCCTGCGTGATTGGCTACGGCTCCTCGTCCCCCGCCTGCCCCGCGAACAAGCCCTACCCACCGCCCTCGCCCTCACGATCGCCCTCGCCGCCCTTGCCCTCACCCTGGCGATCAACGACCGCTACTACGACTTCCTGCCCCACGTCCCGGACGAGGTCAGCTACATGTATCAAGCTCGCCTGCTGGCCCACCTGCAGGTCACCGTCGAGGTCCCGCCCGTCCCGGACGCCTTCTACTTCTACGGTCCGCCCTTCCTCTATGAGCACGGCGACCGCTGGGCCAGCTGGTACCCCTTCGGCCATCCCCTTGTCCTCGCGATCGGCGCCCTCTTCGGCCTGATCTGGCTCGTCCCGTCAGTGGTCGGCGCCGCGACCGTCTTCCTCACCTACGCCGTCGGCCGCCGCCTCTACGACTCGCGCACCGGTCTCGCCGCCGCGGCGTTGTTCGCCGCGTCGCCCTTCTTCCTCATGCAATCGAGCAGCTTCATGTCGCACAACACCGGCGTGCTCTACATCCTGCTTTCGCTCTACTTCATCCTCCGCCGCGACCGTCCGGTGCTCTACGGGTTGCTCGCCGGTCTCGCCTTCGGCCTCGGCGCCAACACGCGATTGCTCAACATGGTGGCACTTGTCCCCCCCTTCGCCGTCCTGCTCCTCGCCTACGCCGTCCCGCTCGCCGACAGGCGCAACGCGACGGCGCACATCGCCGCGTTCATCGCCGGCGGGCTCCTTATGGGCGCGGCGCTGCTCGCCTACAACTACGGCGTCACCGGCGACCCCTTAACGCTGACCTACGCCGGCACCGCCAACGACAGCTCGCAGCTCTTCGGCTTCCGCGACGGCCACACGCTGGACATCGGCATCCGCAATCAGCAGGCGCAGCTCACCGCCCTGCTCACGGTCTTCAAC
>CAZNHI010000436.1:0-2510 GCA_964572535.1 uncultured Dehalococcoidia bacterium | reverse complement strand
GAGCGATCATCCTGTTGGGTACGGCTGCGGCGCTCGGTGCGGCGTTCGGACCGCGGCTGCTCAGTGCTGACGACGGCAAGCAGCGGCGTAAGCCGACTATTGAACCGGACGCCCCTTCACCGGCAGCGCTCGGTGCGCTGCGGCTGGCGAACTCACACTAACGGGCATTGCTGGTGTCCCTGAGGACGCCCGACCCGAGGTGAGGTACCTAAAACCTGCGGACGTTATGACCCCTGGATCCAGGGCGCTACACGCATCAAACATAAGGTCGCCACGCATGCACTGCCTGATCCTCGCGTAGTCGAGGGTCGTGAACTCCAGCCAGGCGGTGGCCACAATCACGGCATCACATCCAATCGCTGCCGCGTAGGGGTCGGTTAAGCAGCTTTCCGGCAGACTCGGGGAGACGAGCCCGGCGGGATCGCAGACGGAAACTGAAGCACCGCGGCGCATCAGCTCGTCGATGAGTTTAAGGGCTGGAGATTCGCGTATGTCATCAGTCGCCGGTTTGAAGGTAACTCCCAACACAGTGACAATTTTTCCGGCCAGACCTCCGAGCGCCTCATCGAGCCGCCCCGCGAGCCGGGAGATTTGAAGCTCGTTGCTAGCCAGGACCGAGGGCAGCACTCCCACTTCCACGGCGGAAGCCGCTGCCGAGTTGACAAGTATCCGCAAGTCCTTTGGCAAGCAACTGCCGCCAAATCCCAGTCCGGCCTTGAGGTAGTGAGGGCCGATGCGATGATCGATGCCAACGCCCTGCGCCACCGAAGCGATGTCCGCTCCAAAGGCCGAACATATAGCGGCGATTTCATTGATGAGCGATACGCGTGTCGCCAGGAAGGCGTTAGAGGCCAGCTTAATCAACTCCGCCTCAACCAACTCTGTCACAACAATGGGAGCCGTAAAACCACGGTACAAGTCAGCGACCATCTCCGCGGCTTCCCGGCAGCGCGAGCCTATGACGATCCGGTCCGGGTTCATGAAGTCGTGAACGGCTGACCCTTCGCGGAGAAACTCCGGGTTCGCGACGAATGCCGCCGTTCGGCCGTGCTCCTGCTCCAACCACTCTTCCAGGCGATTAGTCGTGCCGGGAGCGACAGTAGTCTTTACTACGATTGCAGGCATGCATGCCGGCCTGACCCGCACGATGGACTCGATCGCCAGTCTAAGCCTGCTCGCATCGACGCCGTCGACCGAGGCGGGAGCGTCGACGGCCAGAAACACGGCCGTCGCTTCACTGAGGTCCCGGCAGGCCGTGGACATCTGGAGGCGGCCGTTGTCCAGCCCGACGCGTACGATCTCCGCAAGGTCCGGCTCCAGGAAAGGGACGACGCCTCGGCCTATCCGGGAAACCAGTGCTTCGTCACGGTCGATGCAGACGACGGTGTGACCGAGGCGGGCCATACACGCCGCCACGACGAGACCGACGCGGCCTGCCCCAATTACGCCAAGACGGCTCATCCTCAGTCTCCAACGGCGGGCAGCGCGGCACCGCGATGGGCTGGTCCTGAATCACGCTGATAGGGCCACCTCAGAGCGGGGCGCACCGGGTCGGTCTTCCACGCAGCAAAGAGCAGAAGGAAAACGAAGGCGCACCAGGCGCCGGTTAGCACCCAGGTATCCAGCCCGTAGCCGGTGTATGAAGGAAAGAACGGCGAGAGCTTCGCGAAGCCCGGCCAGTCCAGTTCGAACGGATTGACCGCGAGCGTTACCTCGCGGGACGCCGTCGCCGCACGGAGGAATAGCGCCACTGCCAATCCGTAGGCAGCAGCCGCGGATATCGCAAGCCGAGCAGCAATGTGACGCCACTCCCCGAGTGCGAACGCGAGGAAGACGGCAAGCAGAGGCAGCACGATGACCATCTGTCGGCCCGGGAACCAGTAGCCCCGCATGGTGATCGCGACGAAGGCCGCAACGAGCAACTGGCCGGTGAATGCCGCGGCCAGCGTCATTCCTGCCCGCGGCGCCCGGCGCAAGGCGAAGTAGGCGCCCGGGACCGCGATGACGAGGGCTGGCGCCCACCGCAGGATGCCGAACTCGCGATCTATCCAGAGACCGGACAGCCGGTAGATGCGGTCGGTGAAATTGAAGTGCTGCTCCACAATGGAAGCGGTTCCGTCCCCCGCGTAGAAGGCATTGACCGAGTACGGAGTCAAGCCGCCGAAGGTGTTCAAATGAAACAAGGCGTAGCTGACTCCCCCGGCCACCAGCAGCATCGAGAGAACGCCAAGGGGGCGTCCGCGGGCCTGCCAGATCGCCGCAGCAGCCAGTACGGCCGCTGCCGGCGCGTACTTCACCCCCAGCCAGGGCAACCCGATTATGCAGGCGGCGGCGGCGATGGCCCCGATTGAGCTAAGCCGGTCCCTGGTAGTCACAATGTTTAGCCCGATGACTGCCAAGAGCGCCGCCGGCATCTCGGGATAAATTTGCGTCGAAAAGATGAAAACCGGCGCGGATGTGGCTACCAGTGCAGTACCAGCAAGGGACTCCCAATACAGGCCGGACACCCG
>CAZNHI010000435.1:0-2516 GCA_964572535.1 uncultured Dehalococcoidia bacterium | reverse complement strand
CGCCGCGCCCGTGGGTCACGAACAGCGGGTAGACGAAGTCGCGCGGGTCCAGTCGGGTCTCGGCGACCAGCCGCCGCAGCGCCTCGCTACGGCGCAGACGCCGGAAGCGCTTGAAGGCGGTTGGGAGGCGCGTCGTTGTGGTCATAGTCGAATCAGTCTAACAGCGCGTCCAACAACCCGTCAGGGTACAACGGCGCCTCGCCGCGCACGAACACGTCCAGCGACACCCAGTGCGCCTCGAAAGACGCGCCGCCCTCGTTGCACATGACGACGTCCTGATCGTAGAGCGACTCGTCCAGCAGGCGCGCCTCGAAGGTCCAGACCAGCTCGTGGCCGTCCGCGCCGAGGAAGGTGAAGATGTTCTCGTTGACGGCCAGCAGGCGCACGTCGTCGATCTCCGCGCCCAGCTCCTCGCGGATCTCGCGCCGCACCGCCTCCTCAGCCCGCTCGCCAAACTCGATTTCGCCGCCCAGGGGCCGGTAGAAGCGCTGCTCCTTCACGGGGTCGAAGCCCGGCGCTACCAGAATCGACCCGTCGTGGCGACGGAAGACGCAGATTGCCAGCGGCCGGATGCGGTTGGCCCACTCGTACCTCACTGGGCGTAATGCGCCTTCAGGGCCTCAACCAGCGCCGGGATCGTGTGCGTGGCCGGCTCTATGGTCACGGTCAGCCCGGTCTCGCGAGCGGTCTGCGCCGTTACGGGCCCGATGCAGGCGATGACCGCATCCCTCAGCTTCGAGAAGTCGTCGCCCAACATCGCCTTCAGGTTGCGAACGGAGGACGACGACGCGAAGGTCACCACGTCGATGCGGCCCTCGCGCACCAGGCTCAGCGTCTCGATGTCCGGCGCGGATGGGACGGCGGAGTCGTACAGCACCAGCTCCTCGACTTGCGCCCCACGCACCTTGAGCCCCCCGAATAGCTCCTCGCTGCCGCCCTCCGCGCGCGGCAGCAGCACCCGTGCCCCGCCGATGTCCAGCGGCAGTGACTCCAGCAGCCCAGCCGAGGTGAATTCGCTGGCGGTGAGGTCGGCGCGTAGGCCTCGATCGCGCAATGCGGCGGCTGTCGCGGCACCTAGCGCCGCCAGCCGGCAGCCGGCGAACAGGCGCGCGTCCCGGTCCGTACGCACCAGGTAGTCGAAAACGAACTCAACGGCACTGGGGCTGGTGAACAGACACCAGTCGTAGCTGCGAGCCGCCAGCTTGCGCGCCATCGCGTCTAGCTGCTTGTCCGTGGCCACTGCCACCAGCTCCAGCGCCGGCAGCTCCACCGGCACGGCGCCTTCGCGACGCAGCAGCTCCGAGAGCGCGCTGGCCTGGCGCCGCGTGCGCGTGACCAGCACCCGTTTGCCGAACAGCGGCCGGCCTTCGAACCACGAGATGTGCTCCCGCAGCTCCGCGACGCGCCCGATCACGGTCAGCAGCGGCGAACCAAGCCCCGCGGCTGTCACCGCGCCACCGATTTCGCCCAACGGCGCCGCGACGCTGCGTTGCCGCGTCGTCGTGCCCCACTCGACGCTGACGCAGGGTGTGTCTGAGGGCCTCCCGCCCTCGACCAGCGCTGACGCCACGGTGGCCAGGGCCGCGCCGCCCATCAGGACCACGATTGTGTCTACGGAGGTCGCCAGCGCGCGCCAGTCGACGCTCGCTTCCGGTTTGTCGTCGTCCTCGTGGCCCGTAACCACGGCGAACGACGAAGCGAGGCCACGATGAGTCAGCGGCACGCCGGTATAAGCTGGCGCCGCTACCGCAGACGTGACGCCCGGCACCACTTCGAAGGGCACGCCGGCAGTCGCCAGCGCCAGCGCCTCTTCACCGCCGCGGCCGAAGACGAAGGGGTCGCCGCCCTTGAGCCTCACGACACGCTTACCGGCGCGTCCTCTTTCGACGAGAAGGAAGTTGATTTCGTCCTGCGTCATCGCCTTGCTGTCCGCCGACTTGCCGGCGTAGATACGCTCAGCGGTCGCAGGCGCGTAGTCCAGCAGCGATGGGTCGATCAGGCGGTCGTAGACCACTACCTCGGCGCGTTCGAGACGGTCGCGGCCCGCGAGCGTCAGCAGGCCGGGGTCGCCGGGCCCGGCGCCCACCAGCGATACGAAGCCCGCCATCAGACGCGAGCCTCCATACGCAGCCGCTGCGCCAGCACCTTACCCATCGTCTCTGCTGTGGACGTTGGCCCGCTCGCGCTGCCTCGATACGGCTTGCCCGCCTCGTCCGCCAGCAGCGCATCGATACGCAGTCTCTCGCCGTCCACCGTCGCGTACGCCCCGACCGGTAGCTGGCAGCCCGCGCCCAAGGCGCGCAGGAAGGCTCGCTCCGCCGTTATTGCGATGCGTGTATCGCGGTGGTCCAGCGCTTCGAGACTTTCGATTAGCTCAGCGTCCTCGGTGCGGCACTGCAGCGCAAGGACGCCCTGACCGACTGCGGGGAGCAGCTCCAGCGTGGTGAAGACCTGAGTGGCGCGGTCCAGCAGGCCCAGGCGCTCCAATCCCGCGGCGGCCAGGACGGCTGCGTCAT
>CAZNHI010000434.1:0-2520 GCA_964572535.1 uncultured Dehalococcoidia bacterium | reverse complement strand
CTGGTCGCCGATCTTGATGCCGAGCTTGTAGCAGGGGAAGCGCGGCTGGCTGACCTGCAGCACGGCGGCGCCAAGAGAGAGGACGTCGCCGACGTGCAGGTCTCGCTCGAGCAGGCCGGAGACGGTGAGGTTCTCGCCGAAGGTGCCGTTGGGGAGCTCACGGTTAAGCTCTTGCGTCCAGGCTGGATAGTGCTCGGTGGGGTAGCAGTAGACGGCTTTGTCGACGCCACCGTGGACCTTGAGATCGCCCTGCGCGTCGCCGTCGATGTTGAGGCGTCGCACCATGACCGGCCCGTCGATTGGGAGCTTGTAGATACCGGTGAGCACCTCACTGTCCAGGTGTCGCACTGCTAGAGGACGGGCCACCTGGATGGAGAGGAGATGCGCTGTCGCAGAGTTCATCGCGATGATCTTAACGTCTCGTGAAAGATGTGGCAGCCCTGCGAGCGCAGGAGAGTTGCCTTATTGACAAGACGGTAGGTCGATCCTAGACTCGATACTACAAATCGATAAGACAGCGTCGATGGGGAGTAGTAGAGGACGCGCGGGCGTTTAGCGAGCCGGGATGGTGAGAGCCGGCAGCCGCAGCACCTCGAACTCGCCCCGGAGCTCCCGGGCTGAAGAGGCCCCGATTGATCGGGGCTACGTAGGTAGGCCTGGGCGGGTAGGCCCGATACAGCTTTCGAGTGTCCCCGGTCTAACGATCGGGGGAACTAGGGTGGTACCGTCCCGTTCCCCGGGATCCCTGGAGGAACGGGATTTTTTATGCAGGAGAATCAGACGGAAAAGATCGGGAGAAACCCTGATCGTCTGGACGAATCGATGAATATACGGTCGCTAGTAGCGGAGGCCCATCTGGTCTCGGACTCGGTCCGGCGCGTGAAGGCGTCGACGGTTCGAGACCGGGCTGTAGGTGCGGGCTGGGAGCCCGTCGCTGTAGCGCGACCTGGCTTGCTAGCCCTCCTCCTTAGCTAGTCCTTCCGCGTTTTTCGCAGGAAGGACTGACAAACCCCGTACGCAGTAGACCCGTCAGCTATACGAACGCTGACTCGTCCCTAAGGAGGACGAAGTGAAACTTACAGGTGCACAGATCATCATGGAGTGCATGCTCCGAGAGGGCGTGGACACCATCTTCGGTTACCCCGGCGGCTCAAACCTGCCGATGTACGACGCGTTGCCGCAGTACCCGCAGATACGCCACGTGCTGGTGCGACACGAGCAGGCAGCCGCACACGCCGCCGACGCTTACGCACGGATCACCGGCAAGGCGGGCGTGTGTTGGGCTACCTCTGGCCCAGGCGCCACCAACCTGGTTACCGGCATCGCCAACGCCTGGATGGATTCCGTGCCGCTGGTTTGCATCACGGGGTCCGTGGTCAGCTGGCTGATCGGCCGGGATGGCTTCCAGGAAGCGGACATCACCGGTATCACGATCCCGATTACGAAGCACAACACGCTGGTGCTCAACGTCGAAGACATCGCCCGTTCGATCCGGGAGGCGTTTCACATCGCGACCACGGGACGTCCCGGGCCGGTGCTTGTCGACATCCCGCGCGACGTGCAACAGCAGACGGCCGAGTTCGAGTACCCGAGCACGGTCGACCTGCCGGGCTACCAGCCGGTGGCGGATGGCGACCAGCACCAGATCGAGCGGGCCGCCAAACTGCTCGCAGAGTCGGAGCGGCCGTTGATCCTGGCGGGGCACGGCGTCGTGATCTCACACGCGTGGGATGAGCTTGTGGAGCTTGCGGAGAAGGCGCAGATCCCGGTGATTACAACGCTGCTGGGCCTCGGCGGATTCCCGGGCACGCACGAGTTGAACATGGGCATGCCGGGTATGCACGGCATGTACTGGAACAACATGGCGATCAGCGAGGCCGACCTGATCATGGGCATCGGCATGCGCTTCGATGACCGCGTCACGGGCAGCCTCAAGGACTTTGCGCCCAAGGCGAAGATCGTCCACATCGACATCGACCCGGCGGAGATAGGCAAGAACCTGACGCCGGCGGTGCCGATCGTCGGGGACGTGAAGCAGGTGCTGACGGCGCTGAATCGCGAAGTCGGTCCGGCGCGTCACGACGAGTGGCGGGCGTGGCTGAACGAGCAGCGCGCCAAGCACCCTTCGATCATCATCCCGGAGACGGACAAGCTGCTGCCGCAGTATGTGATCAAGTCGATCTACGACGCGTCCGGCGCTGACGCCTACTACGTGACGGGCGTGGGGCAGCACCAGATGTGGGCGGCGCAGTATTTCTGGGTGGACAAGCCCAACGGCTTCATCACCTCCGGCGGCCTGGGGACGATGGGCTTCGAGGTGCCGGCGGCAATCGGCGCGCAGTTCGCGGATCTGAAGTCGACCGTGTGGTCGATCTGCGGCGACGGTGGTTTCCAGATGACCTCGCAGGAGCTGGCGACGGTCGTGGAGTATGAGCTGCCGATCAAGTACGCGATCATCAACAACGGCTACCTGGGCATGGTGCGCCAGTGGCAGGAGCTGTTCTACAAGAACAACCTCTC
>CAZNHI010000433.1:0-2525 GCA_964572535.1 uncultured Dehalococcoidia bacterium | reverse complement strand
CAAGTGGATGCAGGAGTGCAATTGGGCGCAGGGCCAGGAAGGCAACATCGATACGGCGCACGTGACCTTCCTGCACCGCCGGTTCGAGAACTTCGGCTTCCGCAACACGAACCCGAACCTGGCGCCGTACCTTGAGGTCATGCCTACGGACTTCGGCTTCGTCTACGGCGGGCGCAGGGAGACGGAGGAGGGCAAGTACTACTGGCGTGTGACGCCGTACGCGATGCCGGGCTTCACGACGATCCCTGGCGTGAGTAGCATCGGCGCGGGGTTCTTCGTGCTGCCTGTGGACGACGAGCACTGCTGGTGGTGGACGATAGCGCCCCGACGTGACAACGTGCCGGGCAACAGCGGGCTGCCGTACATCGAGCTGATCCCGGGCACGTGGCGCATGACGCGCAACCAGGACAACGACTACCTGATCGACCGGGAGATGCAGAAGACGGTGAACTACACCGGCCTGCCGACGAACCGGACTCAGGACGCGGCCGTGATCGAATCGATGGGGCCGATCATGGACCGGACGCGGGAGCACCTGGGGCGGTCAGACGCGGCGATCATCTACATGCGGCGTCTGATGATCGATGCGGCGAGACAGCTGCAGCAGGGCATCGAGCCTGAGATCCTGAAGCATCCAGAGTGGAGCAGGGTGCGGCCGCTGGACATCGTAACGGAGGAGCCGAAGCTGGCGCCGCTGTGGCAGCAGCACTACGCGGAGTACATGCGGCTGGAGCCGGTGGCGGTATCGGCGCCCGTGAGCTGAGGGGGTTGCATACGCCTTAGGTAACAGTTGTTATCCCGGCGAGCAGCTCCAGTTGGTCTAGCGACAGGCTGGCGGGCTCCAGCACCAGCGTGACCTCATCGCAGGCTGCGTCTGTGAACGCGGCGAGCCTCTGCCTGCAGTCGTCAGGCGTCCCGTAAATCGTCGCAGCGTCGAGGTCGAAGTTGGGGCCGTAGTAGGCCTTCCAGTGTCGCTCGCCCTGTTCGCGCGCTCGAGCGAGCGTCGGAGCGACGCTGACGTTCTGCAGCTTGGCGAAGGCAAGAGACGCCGGGTCGCGTCCATGCTCGGTTGCGGCGCTCTGGATCGCGTCGATGCCGGAAAGAAACTGAGCCACGCTGCCGGAGCTAGCGATCCAGCCGTCAGCAACACGAGCGAGGCGTCGCAGCATGGGCTCCCTGATTCCGCCGAAGTAGATCGGAATACCGCCCGGCTGGAGTGGTTTGGGGTTGATGGTGCCGTCCGTAATCGTGTGGTAGCGCCCTTCGTAGCTCACGCCGTCTTCGTTCCAGAGCTTGCGCATGATTTCGACGCTTTCCATGAGCCTGCCCACCCGTTGCTCGATCGGGGGGCCTATGCTGGCAAACTCGGCCGGGGTCCCGCCTATCGACATTCCGAGGATTAGCCGTCCGCCGGAGAGACAGTCGATGCTCGCCGTGGCCTTGGCTAGGAGCACCGGGTTGAGGTAGGAAGAAAGCATCACGGCCGTTCCCAAGCGGACCCGCGTGGTCAGCGCCGCAACCCAGGTCAGGAGATGCAGCGGCTGAAGCACATCAACGCTATAGAAGACATGGTCTCCCACCCAGATCGACGAAAACCCGAGCTCCTCAGCGCGAATGACAAAGCGGCGGATCGCCGAAGGATCGGCCGGGTGAACTGAAGGAATTCGCAGTCCGTACGTGAGCTTGGCCATGTAGCGCCTCCTCGCGTCTAAGAGTGTTCCCGGTTCGACAAAGAACTCGGAATGACTCGATTCTCCCCGTCCAGATTCGGCGAGCGAGATCAGGCGAAGGCGGGGGCTACGTCTGCCTGGAACTGGCTGAGCAGGTCTTTGCGGCGAGGCAGAAGTAGCGCCGGGTTGAAGTGGATGATCATCTCGTTGACGCCGGCCTCGGCGAAGGGGGCCAGGGCGTCGATGAGGTCGCGGGGGCGGCTGATCTGGACCCAGCCGGGGCCGTGACCGAGGCCGCCGCCGGTGGCGCTGTCCTCGATGTTCACGAGCATGGCGCCGGTGCGGTGCACGGTCGCGGGGTCGCGGCGGGCGCGTTCGCAGTGGCCCAGCAGGACCTCGCTCTTCTGCCTGACGACGTCTATCGGGCCGGGGATGTTCCAGGCGTCGGCGTACTGGGCGACCAGACGCAGGGTGACCTTCTCGCCGCCGCCGCCGATCAGGATGGGTAGGTGCTGCTGGATGGGCTTGGGGGCGAGCGGCGCGTCCTTGATCTGGTAGTGGCGGCCTTCGAAGTTGGTCAGAGGGTTGTCGAAGAGGCTGCGCAGAATCTGCACCGACTCCTCGAGTCGCTGCAGACGCTCCGGGACGGTGAAGTAGGGGACGTCGTAGGCGACGTGCTCGTTCTCCTGCCAGCCGGCGCCGATGCCCAGCGTGACGCGGCCGCCACTGATCACATCAACCTGGGCGACCTGCTTGGCGAGGATGCAGGGGTTGCGATAGGTGTTGCCGGTGACCAGCGTGCCGAGTCGCACGCGGGAGGTGAGCGCGGCGAGCGCGGCGAGGACGGACCAGGCC
>CAZNHI010000432.1:0-2526 GCA_964572535.1 uncultured Dehalococcoidia bacterium | reverse complement strand
GCAAGATGGTGCGCTCGATCATAGAAGAGACGAAGTGCACCGTGGACGTTGAGGACGACGGTTCGGTCTACGTGGGCTCCACCAACGAAGAGAACGCCCGCAAGGCGATCGCGATCATCGAAGGCCTGACGCGCGAGGCGGTCGTGGGGCAGGTTTACACCGGCCGCGTTACCCGTACGGTCGACTTCGGAGCCTTCGTCGAGATCATGCCGGGCAAGGAAGGCCTCGTCCGCATCGGCGAGCTGGCCGATCACCGAATAGCCACTGTCGAGGATGTTGTACAGGTGGGCGACGAGATACAGGTCATGGTCCTGGAGATCGACAACCTGGGCCGGATCAACCTGTCGCACAGGGCTGTCCTCGAAGGTACGAGCCCTGAGGAGCTGGAAGAGCCGGCCCCGGGCGAGATCCCATCGCCTCTGACGCGCCGTAGCTCCATGCTCACCACCATGCGTCCTCCCCAGCGCGCGCCCCGCCCGGACGGCGGCGGCTTCAGGCGTGGTGGTAGTGGTGGTGGCCGCGGCCGCGGTGGTCCGGGTGGTGGCCCCCGTGGTGGGGGCGGACCTAACGGCGGCGGGGATCGCCGTCCACCGCCGCCCCGCAACTAACGCTGCCTCTCAGAGGCGCCAGGGGGTCCAGTATGGACAAAATCAGCGTCGTTGTTTCCGGCACCGGCTTCATGGGACGTGAGGTACTCGCCGCCGTCACGCGCGAACCGGACCTTGAACCCTTAGGTGTCGTTGAGAAGTTCTCCTCTGAGGACTCGATCGCCCTGCCGGATGGCAGCGGCCGTGTGCCGCTGAGCAACGACCCGGCGGCCCTGATCGCGAGGCTCAAGCCGCGCGTGATCATCGATTTCACGAATGCGCAGTGGACGCCGGAGGTTTCGCGCGCCGCGCTGGCGAATGGCGCCTCCATGGTCATCGGAACCACAGGCCTGCCTGAAGCGTTCATCAGCGAGCTGGCGGCCGGCTGCAAAGAGAGGGGTCTGGGCGCCCTGGTGGCGCCAAACTTCGCGATCGGCGCGGTGGTGATGATCCACCTGGCGGGAATCGCGGCGCGCTACTTCGATTACGCCGAGATCACTGAGATGCATCAGGAGAAAAAGCTGGACGCTCCTTCCGGCACGGCGATCGCGACTGCGCGTTCGATGGCGGCGGGACGTGGTAAGCCCTTCGAGCACACCCTGCCGGAGAAGGACACGCTGGCCGGCGCCCGCGGGTCCGTTTATGAAGGCATCGCGATCCATAGCCAGCGCATGCCGGGCTTCGTGGCGCACCACGAGATCACGTTCGGTGGCCTCGGTCAGTCGCTGCGTATTCGTCACGACTCCATCGGCCGGGATTCGTTCATCTCGGGCGTGCTGATGGCGGCGCGAGAGGTGATCAACCGCAAGGAGCTGATTGTTGGACTGGACAAGCTGATCGGCTTCTAGCGTTACGGTTTCATCCAAGTTGATGCCCGGCTCCACTGCCGGGCATCGTTGTTCTCGCCTCAGACGTACCTGGAAGTGAAGTTCCAGGGGAGGAAAGTGTTGTTCAAGAAGCTTCTGGTTGTGTGTGCTGTCGTGGCGGTTGCCGCCTTTCTGGTCGCCTGCGGCGGCGACGATGACGACTCGTCATCCGGTTCGGGCTCCGACGGCGATAGTGGCCGCATCGAGGTCAGAATGGTTGACTTCGCGTACGAGGCGAAGCCGCTGACCGGGCGGGTGGGGCAATCTGTGATGTTGGACCTCAAGAATGACGGCGCGCAGCCCCACACATTCACTATCGCCGGTGTCGTTGATAGCCAGCGAGTCGAGGCCGGGCAGTCTAAATCGATCAGCTTCACGCCGGGCCAGGCCGGCTCGCTGACCTTCTTCTGCACGGTGCACGGACAAGCCGCTATGAGCGGTACCATGACCGTGAACTAGCCGGAGCCTGAGGCCTCTCAGGCGCTACGCTGTTTGAGGGAGCGGATCAGGTCCAGCGTCTCGTCCAGACGCTTGAGGGCATCGCTGACCGAGGTGTCGATAGGGTCCTTTTTGTCCGCGCTCGCGTTCATCGCCACAAGCTGGGGGCGAGGGTGGGGTTTCGGCAGGACGCTGAGCGGCGCTTCCGAATGCCAGGACGGCGCGTACTCGTCGACGGCAGGCTCCGGCGCCTGCAGGGCGTAGACCTCAAAGGGCGGCTCTTCGTCCACGCCGATGCTTTCGCCGTGTTCTGCAAATAGTGGCTGAGGCACTTCCGCTATGGCGGCGGGCACCGGCCGCTGGACAGGTTCTTCCGGCACAACTTGGGCGACGAGTGGCACCACTTCATCCGGCTGCCGCAGCGTCTCTACAGGCGGCATCTCTGGCGCTTCGGCGCCGTCCAGCTGGACGCGGTTGGCGTTGTTGTCGGCGATGCGCAGGGCGATTTCGGCGCGGCGCAGCAGGTCGTCGGTTGAGGTTGCGCAGGCCGGGAAGAAGGTGGCGCCGAAGTAGGCCGGCAGTGGGCCGCCAGGCTCGCCCTCGGCGGGGTGGGCCCGGCGCCCAACGCGCCGGAG
>CAZNHI010000431.1:0-2527 GCA_964572535.1 uncultured Dehalococcoidia bacterium | reverse complement strand
GAAGTATGTTCCTGTCCACAGGCGCCAGCTGGTCAGCAGGCCGGGCCGGCGCAGTGCGCTCGATCAAAGCGTCGATCTCGGCGCGATGCGCCAGCACGCCACTGAGTAGCAAGCGCGCGAAGTCCGGCAGCGCGTCCTTGAGGTGATGCTCCGCGATCAGCCGCTCCAGCGCCTCCGAGGGGTCGTGCGCGGCAACGTCCATCTCGTAGAGGGATTGCAGGACAAGCTCGCGGGCGAGACGGCGTGAGGCCGCCATGACGCTAAGTCAGGCCGCCATCGACGGCAATTACCTGCCCCGTGAGGTAGGAAGCTTCGTCGGAGGCGAGGAAGGTGACAAGCGGCGCGATTTCGTCCGGTCGTCCGTCGCGGCCCATGGGGATTCGTGTCAGGATCGCAGCCCACTGCGACTCGTTGAGCACTGCAGTCATCGCCGTCTTGACGATGCCTGGCGCCACGGCGTTGACCGTGATGCCCCGGCTGGCGATCTCGCGGGCCAGGGAGCGTGTAAAGCCAATCTGCCCCGCCTTTGCGGCGGAGTAGTTGCTCTGCCCCGCATTGCCGACGAGGCCGTCGATGCTCGAAATCGTGATAATGCGTCCGGAGCGGGCGCGCAGCATGGGCCTCAGGGCGGCGCGTGTGAACAGGAAGGTGCTACGCAGATTCGTGTCGATCGCCTTGTCCCACTCCTCCTCCGTCATGCGCACGAGGAGGTTGTCCGCGGTGCGGCCGGCGTTGTTCACGAGGATGTCGATCTTTTTGTAACGCTTGAGCGTTTCGTCGATCACCTTCTGGGCGGTCTCGGTCAGGCGCACGTCACCCTTGATCATGACTGCTTCCTGGCCCAACTTCTCGACCTCTTTGACGGTCTGTTTGGCGCCTTCCTCATTCGAGAGGTAGTTGAGAACGATGGTGGCGCCGGCCTCCGCGAGGGACGTGCAGATGGCGCGGCCAACGGTCCCGCTACCGCCGGTGACTATTGCAACCTTGCCGTCGAGTCTGAACAAATGCGCACCTACGCAGGCTGAAGGCTGCTGACGTTGATCAGCGTTGCCCCGGGAACCAGTCGCTTGACCATGCCGGTCAGCACACGCCCCGGCCCGAATTCCATAAACGTGGACACCCCAGCCGCGGCCATAAGTGTAACCGAATCGTGCCAGAGCACAGCACTGGCAACCTGGCGGCAGAGCTCTTCTCTAACGGCCACCTCGCTGGTCATGGCTTCGGCGCTGGCGTTTGCCACCACCGGCACCCGGGGAGCAACGACGGTCGCGGTCGCGACAGCCTCCGCTAGACCGTCTGCGGCGGGGCGCATGAGGCGGCTATGGAAGGCGCCGCTGACATTTAACTCCACAGCCCGCTGAGCGCCGCGTTCCTTCGCCAGCTCGATGGCGCGCGCTACGGCCTGCCTGGTGCCGCCGATCACAATCTGGGCCGGCAGATTGAGGTTGCAGATATCGGCATCTGCCTCGGCGCAGATCAAGCGCACGGCGTCCACTTGAAGGCCCAGGATCGCCGCCAGCGTTCCTGGATTGCTACGTCCGGCGCCGGCCATAAGGTGCGCCCGCGTGTCCAGGAGGTTGAGCCCGTCTTCCAGGCTAAGGGCTCCGGCCGCGACGAGGGCACTGTATTCACCGAGGCTGTGTCCGGCCATGAAGGCCGGCCGAGCGCTTACGTGGCCTGCCTCAACCGATGCGGCGAGGCAGGCGAGGCTGGTGGTGAAGATCGCCGGTTGCGTGTACTCGGTCTCCCGCAGCTTGTCTTCAGGCCCTGCGAAACAGAGGGTGCTCAGCGAGTAGCCAAGGACGCGGTCCGCCGTCTCGAAGACGAATCGAGCCGCGGCAGAGGCGTCGTAAACGTCCCGGCCCATGCCGACCTCCTGCGCGCCCTGGCCGGGGAAGAGCCAGGCTGTGGAGGCATCGATGGGTTCGGGGAGGAAGAGCGGGCTGCTACTCGCCAAGGCTCGGGCCTTGGACCGCGACAGCCTCCCGTCCCTTGTAATAGCCGCACACGGGGCAGACGTGGTGAGAGCGGCGCATGGTCCGGCACTGCGGGCAGCGCGTCAGACCGGGCAGCTTGAGAGCCAGGTGACTCCGGCGCTTGCCCTGTCGCGCCTTTGGATAACGTTTCTTTGGCAGTGGGGGCACTGGTTAGTCCTTCCCTTCGCTGTCGCTGTTCGATAGCAGCCCCGCCAATCCTGACCAGCGGTTGTCTACCGGTGCGGCGCTGCAGGCGCAATCGCCGGTGTTGAGATCGTGACCGCAGCGGGGACAAAGGCCCCGGCAGTCCGGCCGGCACAACGGCTGCATAACCGCGGATGCCTCTCGATACTGCCTTATCGCCTCCGTTAGGTCTAGCAGGTGATTCTCGTCGATCAGAAAGGCTTCGTCACCCTGCGCCTCGGCCACTGGTTGGCCGGAGCGCGCGTCCACTTTCGACTGAAACTCCTCCTCGAACTCAATCGGCAGAGCTTCCTCCACCAGCTTCAGACAGCGGCTGCAGGTCTCGGGCTCTACCAGTCGCAGCCTGG
>CAZNHI010000430.1:0-2530 GCA_964572535.1 uncultured Dehalococcoidia bacterium | reverse complement strand
GAACTTGACGTGACGCGTGCGCCCGGCGATCGCTGCAAGCGTGGTCAGCGGCTCGAGAAAGGACTGCGCCGAGACGAGACGCTCGCTGAGCCAGACGGAATCGACGCGCCAGTCCTCGCAGGCATCGACCCAGCGCCAGAAGGCGGCGGGTGAGGAGAAGGGGAAGGCTGCGAAGCCGAGGCCAATACGGACGCTCACGCCAGGTAGCTTACGATGCCCGTCTTTCTCCCGCTACGCATAGGCCGCCGCTTTGAGCAGCCGCTTGGGGCGGAGCACCTGACTCAGCGAACCTCAGGGTTTCCCCGATGGCGGGCTGTAAGGGCAAAGACTAATTTCCTGCTAATGCCATGACTTCCAGGACAGGCAAGTCACCTACCCCATCTCAGAAGCCACGCGGCCAGCGCCCGGCCGAGAGTTTTCGACGCGAAATAGCGCTGGCGGCGGTCGTGGTCATGGTATACGCCGCGGTCTTCGGTGGCTCGCTGTTCTCCCTGCTCGGCGGCGACGGCGCTCCCGACCTGCTCAGGCTGCGGAACAACGGAGATGCAGCTCCGGCAACAGTGGCGGACGTGCTCTCGGCGCAGTCGGGAGAAAGCCCCGCGGCAGCAGCGCCGGACGCAGCACAACCCACACCGCGGCAAATACCGCGAGTACCTGAGGCCCAGCCGCCCGTTGATACGACCGCGCCCGTGCAGAAGCCGGCGGACGCCCCAGCGCCCACAACCGCTATCGCCACTGCCAGCGTCTCGGGACAGCACCTGGTGCGCAGCGGCGATACCTTGAGCCAGCTCGGCGTGCTCTACCACGTCGACGTCGGGGCGCTGAAGCTGATCAACGGACTGGGCTCCGACATGATCTACACCGGGCAGACGCTGGTCGTGCCGCGGCCGGTAGAGGCGTCAACGATCAGCGTGCCAGGCCTCGGAGAGGGCGGTATGCCGGGCGACTGATATACTGCAGCTGCTACGCACGGGGTGGTCGTCTGGAGACACGGGCGGCCTGAGATGAAACCCGTCGAACCTGATCCGGGTAATGCCGGCGGAGGAAAAGCGCGTGGTACTGCAGCGATTCTGCATGCACCATTCCCTTCCGCCCGCTGCCCCCGATGAGGGATGCGCAGCGGGGGAATCATGACTGCTGTTTTCCACACAAGGCCGCATCAGCTACTGATCGGAGGGCTATTGCTGCTTGCGCTGCTCCTCGCGTTTGGCTGCGGTGGCGACGACGACAAGAGCGGCGGCGACCGCTTCGAGATCACGCTGCAGCTGGACTGGACGCCGAACACCAACCACATCGGCGTCTACGTGGCGCTGGCCAAGGGCTGGTACGACGAGGCGGGCATTGACGTCGAGATCCTGCCCTACACCGATGCGAACCCGGACACCATCGTAGCCAACGGTAACGCGGACCTGGCCTTCAGCTTCCCCGCGAACCTGATCTTCTCGCGCGGGCAGGACCTATATCTGTACAGCGTAGCGGCGGTGCTGCAGCGCAATCCTACCGAGCTGGCGGTGCTCGACTCGAGCAGCATCCAGCGCCCGCGCGACTTCGACGGCCGCACCTACGCTGGCTTCGGGCTGCCGTACGAGGAGCCTCAGATCAAGACCGTTGTCGTCGCGGACGGCGGCAAAGGCAACTTCGACGTCGCGACGCTCTCGACGGCTGCCTACGAGGCGCTGTACGAGAAGCGTGCAGACTTCACCGAGATCTTCACGACCTGGGAAGGCATCGAGGCGGAGCTTCGAGGGATCAAGCTGCGCACCTTCCGCTACTCCGATTACGGCGTGCCGGACTTTCCCGGCGTCGTCCTGATCGCGAACTGGGAGTCGCTGCGGTCCGAAAAAGCAGACCAGATCGCCAAGTTCCTCCAGGTGACGCGTCGCGGCTACGAGTACGCGGCGCAGGAGCCGGACGCCGCGGCGCGCGAGTTCATCGACTACCTGCCTGAGGGCACCTTCCCGGAGCCGGAGCTGATCATCCAGTCGACGCGCAAGCTGGCGTCGTACTTCGTTGAGCCGGGAGAGCGCTGGGGGCAGCAGGACCCAGGGCAGTACAGGGCGTACGTCAACTGGATGCTCGCACAGGGCCTGGTGCGCGACTTCCGCAACAACCCGATAAAGTCCGAAGCCGACGTGCCCGGCGGTGCGCTGTTCAGGAACGAACTACTCGATTGTGAGCCGCCGAATTGCGCGCGCCTCTCCTCCGAGTAGCAGGTGTCAGCAAGACCTTCGAGGGGCGCCGCCCGCTAGAGACCCTGCGCGACGTCTCACTGGACGTCGAGGCCGGCGAATTCGTTTCGATCGTTGGGCCGTCCGGTTGCGGTAAGAGCACCCTGTTCAACCTGATCGCGGGCGTCTTAGCCCCCAGCGGCGGCGAGATCGCGCTGCGCGGTGAAGCAGACGCGGACATGCGGCGCCTGAGCTGTGGCTACATGTTCCAACAGGACCTGCTATTCCCCTGGCGCAGCGTCCTGGACAACGCCGCCCTGGGCCTGGAGGTCTCCGGCGCCTGCAGCCGCGGCGAGGCGCGG
>CAZNHI010000429.1:0-2535 GCA_964572535.1 uncultured Dehalococcoidia bacterium | reverse complement strand
TGCCCCAGCAGAAGAGCTGGCTGCCGCTGATCCTGCGCGAGATGGAGAATCGGGCGCCGGAGATGCGGCACGCGGCCGCATTCGCGGCGGGCGAGATCGGTGACTTGGGCGCAATCGAACAATTGAAGCGCATGGCGGTACTGGACCCGGACCGTGAGGTGCAGATGGCTGCGATCCGCGCCCTGGGGGAGATCGGCGGCGGCCAGGCGAAAGTGGCCTTGAAGGCGATCCTCTTCGAAGGCGACGAGGCTCTGGAAGAGGCCGTCCAGGAAGCAATGAGTGAGATCGAGTTCGACGAAGACCCGATGGGGACGCTGTAGGCATGCCGGGACGGCTGAGGACGGAGCGAGTGACCTCGGCGGGCGGAGTCGTGTTTCGTGAAAGCAGCGACGGGCGCGAGGTGCTGGTTTGCGGACGCAGCTCCGTGGGGCTTTGGGCGCTGCCCAAGGGAACGCCGGAGGCAGGCGAAACGTTGGAGCAGACGGCGAAGCGCGAGGTACGCGAAGAGACCGGCGTCGAGGTCGAGATAGACGCGACGGTGGGAGAGATGAAGTACTGGTTCTCGCGGCCTCAGGAGGGCGTGCGCTACTACAAGACGGTGCGCCACTATCTGATGCACCCCATCGGCGGCGACCCGAGCCTGCACGACCACGAGTTCGACGAGGTGCGCTGGCTTCCGGTCCAGGAAGGCTTGAAATTGCTAACCTACGCCAATGAGGCGAGGATCCTGAGGATGGCCATCGAGATGGTGGACGGGCGGTCTACGGAGGCGGCGCTGTGACAGCGGTCGCGGGAGAGCTGGCGCGCGGGACGCAGATCGTGCTGCGCGAGAAGGCGTTGGACGACGCCGAGCAGGACTACGAGTGGCGCCGAGACCCCGAGCTGGCGACCTTCGACGCGGCGCGGCCGTACAACGGCAGCCTCAAGGACTACAGCTCGATCTTCAGTGACGAGCTGCGCTACCCGAGCCCGTACCGCAAGACGATCGCGGTCGAGGACTTCGAGGGGCGCCACATCGGCAATGTGATGTACTACAACGCCGACTTCCACCGCAAAGAGGTGGAGATCGGCGTGACGATCGGGCTGCGGGAATACTGGGCCAGAGGATTCGGGACGGACCTGCTGCGCACGTTCGTGAGCTACCTGTTCGAGAGCCTGTCTCTGGACCGAATTTACCTGAAGACGCTGGACTGGAACCTGCGGGCGCAGCGATGCTTTGAGAAGGCGGGCTTCATGCGTTACGGCACCTCGCGGCGGGGTGAGTACAACTTCATCCTGATGGAGATCCGGCGCGGCGTGTACTCCTCCGAGAAGCGCACAACCTCCGACTAAGAACGGCGGGGCCGGCCGAGCCCGCCGGCCTCCTCCTCACCTGCGTGAGAGCCTGTGTTGACACCAAGGTGGCCGTAACGTAGCGTCAAGGACGATGTCCCTTAGCTCGGAGACGCAGGGAGGAAGCACCTAGGCACGCGGCGGTCAAGCCTGCACGCGTGCGCCCCGAGGCTCCAAGCTCGGGGCGCTTCTATCTAGGGCGCGATGGCCGGCGGCCGGGCGGCTCTAGCTCTTGAACAAGGGAGCGGAGGAGCCGGGCGCGGGGCAATCCTGCTGCCAATCCGAGAGCGGGGGGCGCGGGCGCTCCTTCTTCCAGAATAAGAAAGGCGGATGACCATGATCCTGCTGTATTCCCAGGTAGGCGAGCTCAGCGAAGAACAACTGGACTTCCTGGTCGACAACCTGGAGGAGGAGTGGCCGGAGGACCGCGACTACTACATCAACCGCACGATGGTCGACCTGCTGAAGCAGCGCGGCGCGGACCCGACGCTGCTACGCATGCTGACTCTTGCCCTGGGCGACCGCGAAGAGGTGGACATTCTCTGGGTGGACACGGAGGAGCTGGAGGAAGAGGACGAGGACGAAGGGTTCTAGGCACAGGAACAAGCGACAGACAACAAGTGCGCTTCAGGTGAACAATTAGTGAGTGACGACACGACCGAGCTGCAGTTCGATACGCTGGTCTCCCTGTGCAAGAGGCGGGGCTTTGTGTTCCCCAGTAGCGAGATCTATGGCGGCATCGGCGGCTTCTGGGACTACGGCCCGCTGGGCGTAGAGCTGAAGAACAACATCAAGCGCGCCTGGTGGCAGGCGATGGTGCAAGAGCGCGATGACGTGGTCGGCATCGACGCTTCGATCATCATGAACTCCAAGGTCTGGGAAGCCAGCGGCCACGTCGCGGTGTTCACGGACCCGATGGTGGACTGCAAGAGCTGCCAGCACCGCTTTCGCGCCGACCACCTGACCTCAGACGTGTGTCCGGACTGCGGCGCGAAGGGTCAGCTCACCGAAGCGCGGCCGTTCAACCTCATGTTCAAAACCTTCGTGGGGCCTGTCGAAGAGACGGCTAACGAGGTCTACCTGCGGCCGGAGACAGCACAGGCGATGTTCACGAACTTCGAGAACGTGGTCACGTCGATGCGGCGCAAGCTGCCCTTCGGCATCGCGCAGATCGGCCGATCGTTCCGCAACGAGATCACCCCC
>CAZNHI010000428.1:0-2536 GCA_964572535.1 uncultured Dehalococcoidia bacterium | reverse complement strand
AGTACCACGTCTGGGAGGACGTCAAGCTGCCTGAGGGCAAGGTGCTGATACCGGGCGTCATTTCCCACACGACGAACTTGATCGAGCATCCGGAGCTGGTGGCGGAACGCATCGTCCGGTACGCGAAGATCGTGGGTCGCGAGAACGTCATCGCGGGTGCAGACTGTGGCTTCGCGGCGACGGCGCGCACGCGCCAGGACGTGCACCCGACGGTTGCGTGGGAGAAGCTGGGCGCGCTGGTTGAGGGGGCCGCGATCGCGTCGAAGGAGCTGTGGCGGAGCTAGGGGCCTTGGCAGGTCTGAAGAACCTGCAGCTACGGGTTGCCTCCTGACGGGCAAGCTTAAGGCATGCAGCTACGGCTTTGGGGCGCCGGGCGGGTAGTGACAGCGCTTTCGGCGCCGTGATAATGGCCTTATGCGTCATAGTGAGGGCTATCGCCGATCTCGCGGCGGCTGGGAGCCGACG
Organism: uncultured Dehalococcoidia bacterium; assembly: GCA_964572535.1. Taxonomy (GTDB): domain Bacteria; phylum Chloroflexota; class Dehalococcoidia; order DSTF01; family WHTK01; genus WHTK01. The sequence goes on along the minus strand of CAZNHI010000428.1, from coordinate 2,071 downwards.
CAGCGCCAGCGCGAGGTGCTGGACGCGCTGGTTGATGGCCAGACCAACGCTGAAATAGCAGTCCGGCTGGGGATCACGGTCGACGGGGCGAAGTGGCACGTCGGGGAGTTGCTGGCGCAGACGGGATTGGCGGATCGTCAGGCGCTGGCTTCGTGGTGGGTCGAAGAGCGAGCCAGGTGGCTTCAGCCAGCGTTCCTGCCGTGGCTGACTGGCTTGCGACGCCTCGGACTCGCGGTCTCGCTGGCGCTGTTGACTACGGTGGCTCTGCTCGGTTGGCTGACCTGGGGACGAGGCGGTGGTGGCGACGTCGTCAAGGTGCCGGAGGAGCAGAGCGCCCTCGACGAGGGCTTCATCTCGGGCGGTCCAATTCGCGCGTCGGAGCCGTTGTTCAAGGACTTCTTAGTCGAGCTCGCGGTCGAGACAGGTAATGGCAGGTCGCGTGTCGACCTGCGCGACATAAAGACCGGTGAGAAGCTCGGATCGGTAGATGCCGGCTACCGGCCGATGGTGCTGGTGCGCAAAGACGCGCAGGAGCTGCTGGTGTCCTCCGGGTTGAAGCCGGAAGCCGAGGGAGAGGGCTTCTACAAGGTCCTGCAGGTCTATGACCTTCGGGGCTATTCGTTGCAGCTGAAACGGACGATTGAGACCCCGGACCGGATTAACTGCACGACCTACTGCCAGCCGATGGTCCTGTCTCGCGACGAGCGTTACGTGTACTACGGCAAGCGCACGACGGCGCCCGAATGCGGGGCGGGCGGCGATGCGTCGGTCTGCGACGTCCACGCTGTCGTCAGGATCGATCTGTCACGCGAAGCTGACGACCTTGAGGCGTTTGAGCTGCGCCGAGGCTGCGGTGTACCCATTCTGAGTCCGGCCGGTGAGAGCGGCGTAATCGCCATGTGCAGGGGGCAGTACCCGGTGAACGGTGGCTGGTCGGTGGTGCTGGAGCCAGGGAGGGAACCGCGAACGTTTGACTTCGCGACCTCGCGGCTGCAGATCGCGCACGTGACATCGGCAGGCGAAATTGCCGTCATTGGCGAAAGCGGCGCCGTAACCAAAGAAGGCACGAACGGTCAGCGAACCACCGCAAACGTGCTGCCTACGGACATGGGGTTCGGCCCGAGGGTGTTCTTCTTCGGGACACAGGACCTGGGCGACGACCGGCTGTTCATCGTGTTCGATGACGCCGACTTCGGGCCGCACGACCGGAAGTACGGTTTCGTCGTGTTTGACCTGCGGACGATGAAAGCCGAGGGTCACGGACGCGTGCCTGAGGCGCTGACGTATCTGCCGCAGGGCGAGTGGGTGTTTGTCCTGCGTGAGGGGCGGGTTGAGGTGCTGGACCTGAAGACCGGGAGCCTGAAAGTGCTCACGGATTCAGTCGGCGGCGGCGTTGAGGTCTTGTTGCCTGGGGAATGACGGGTCACTCTCGCAGGTCTGAAGAACCTGCAGCTACAGGTCGTACTCGATGCCTAGGTCGGCGCACATGCGCTGGAGACTCTCGATGACCGAGGGGTGGTAGGGGATACCGTGGGCGCGGCAGTCGGCCTCGAAGGCGGCTTCGGGCTCGCCGGCGAAGGTCAGGGGGCCGGCGCCGGGCAGGCGGGGGGATGCGCGCAGGGTCTCCTTCATCGAGAGCATCTGGTCGTAGAAGGACTCGACGCTGGTGAAGGCGTCGATCTTCATGGCCGCGAAGAAGTGGTTGGCGGAGCGACGGGGTAGCTCGGCGCTGGAGTGGCCGCCGCTGAGCACGCCGGTGAGGATATCGACCATGATCGCCAGGCCGAAGCCCTTCCAGGCGCCGGTCGCGATCTCGGAGCCGAGGGGCAGGATGCCGCCCATGCTGCCCTCGGACTCGTAGTAGACGCCGGGGTCGGTTACGTCCTCGCCGTCGCCATCCTTGACCCAGCCTACGGGTATGGGTTTGCCGCGCCGGCGCGCGATCTCGAGCTTGCCCGCTGCAACAACCGACGCCGCCATGTCGAGGCAGAACGGCGCCTCGGGAGGTCGCATGGGCGCGGCGAAGGAGATGGCGTTGTTGAAGCGTGAGCGCCGGCGGTTTTCGTTTGAT
>CAZNHI010000427.1:0-2561 GCA_964572535.1 uncultured Dehalococcoidia bacterium | reverse complement strand
GGTGGTCTCCTGGCCGTTGGCCCCCCAGACGCCGAGCGAGAAGGCAGTAATCAGCATGATGCCGGCGAGGACGAGGCCGCCGGCGCCGACCAGCAGCGGACGCGGGAGAGGGGTTTTGTAGGTATTGAAAGATGGCGGCTCCGCCCCCAAACCCCTGCTAAAGGGGCGCATGGGGGCTTTGGTGCTGCTCGAGTCGGTATCGGTGGTGGCTTCGGCGTCTGCTTCGTTGGTCATGGGTCTACCTCACGGGTATTGAAGATGGGGGCGCTGCCCCCAAGCCCCCGCTAAAGGGGCGCATGGAGCTCTGCCATTGGTCTACCTCACTGTGATCGTGCCTACCTCGGTCCAACGCGGCTCCTCGCCGAGGCCTGAGGTGAGCGTGATGCTGAAGGGGTGGTCGCCGGGCTGCAGGCTGGAGAGCACCACGAGGTCGTATTCCTCGACCAGCGCTGAGCCCGCCGCTGGCTGGTTCGACTGCAGGTAGCGGCTGAGAATGCCGAAGCCGAGGTCGTGCGCCTCGGCGTAGGGCGTGTCGCCGACGGTGGTGCCGACGGTGTAGCGGCCGTTGTAGCTGCCCTGCCAGTAGAGACGCAGGTGCACGGAGCCGCCGGCTTCGATGGTCGTGGTGTCGATGTCGTAGCCGAGCAGGGTTACCGGGCCGAAGGAGGCGTTGAGCACGACGTCCGGCGATGGGTTGCTGACGAAGAGCTGCGGAGCTTGCGTCGTCGATTCGTAGAGGGCGAGGCGGCGCCCCGCGAGCGTGTCCGCGTTTGTCACGGGAGAGGCGATTTGCGGTACGTACCAGGTGGTTTGGGAGAGGCCACCGCCGCCGGCGTTGCCGAAGCCACCTGTGCCGGGTGGGGTTACGGTGAATGCGTTTTGCTGCGCAGTCTGCGCGCCGAGGCCGCCGCGCTGCTGAGCACCCGGCCCACCGCCGCCGCGCTCTTGCGGGATCTGCACGTCGGGGCGCACGTCGTAGACCTGGCGGTAGTAGAACATGTCGAAGCCGAAGACGCCGTTCTGGCCCGTGAGCGTGGCGTTCTGGGGCAGGCGGTCGAAGACCAGATCGTAGAAGTCGTTGATGCCGGTGTTCAGCGACTGGTCGTTGCGGGCGTAGGCGTGGCTGAGCGACCAGGCGGGCGTCAGGGCGACGATCGCCACGAGCGCGGCGCCCAGCGCGAAGCCGGGGCGGCTGAGATGGCGGTAGGCCAGCAGCGTCTCCGCGACCGCGAAGACGCCATAGCCGGCGACGACCGCGAAGAGCAGATGCGCCGTGATGTAGAAGACATCGAGGTCCTGGACGCGGTACTCGAGGAAGAACGCCATCTGCGGGATGTACGCCGCCACGAAGAGGAAGAACGCCTTCGGGTGGCGGATGAGCATCGCCCAGGAGCCGGCGAGGGCGGCCAAGGCGCCGGGCAAGTAGAAGTTGGCCAGCAGGTAGTCGAGGTAGAGCATGATCCGGTCCGGGATCGCGTCCAGGGGGAAGGCCCACTTGAATTGGGGGAAGGCGTTGAGCGTGTAGTTATAGATGCCGTCGAGGTCGTTGGGCGTGTTGCGCGCGAGGAACGGGTCGTTGAGCTGACTAGCCTTGTAGGGCAGCCAGGCGAACTGCAGCACGCCGAGGCCGAAGCCCAGCAGCGCGATACCTATTAGCTGCGGCTGCAGGATGACGCGCCAGTTGGTGAGGAGGATGAAGAGCACGAAGGCCGGCGCCAGGGCCAGGTTGGAGAGGTGGGTGCCGAGGCTGAGGCCGTAGACCAGCGCAAAGGCGCCGAAGAGGCCGACCGAGCCGCGGTCGGCTGAGCGGGCGTCGGGACGCCGCTCTTCGCGCCGGGCCCAGGCGATGAGCAGACAGAGCGAGAGCGCAACCATGAAGGCGTTAGGCGCGTAGACCTCCGCGATCACGGCCTGCGACCAGAGCGTCGTCGAAAACGCGAAGAGCAGCGCGGTCACGGCGGCGGCGCCGTAGACGACGAGATTGTGCTGGTCTTCGGAGAGGCGGCGGCGCAGGGGGAGGGAGCCGCGCGCGAGCATGACGATGGTCGGGAAGAGCAGCGCGGCGGCGCCCGCGGCCCCGGCGGCGGACATGAGGTTCATTCGGTGAGCGACATCGCCGACGGGCAGGTAGGAGAAGAGCTTGCCGGCCCAGGTGTAGAAGGGGTAGCCGGTGCTGTGCGCCAGCCCGAGCTGGGAGGGCACCGTCGCGAGCTCGTTGCCGTCCAGGCTTTCGTAGGAGAGGCTGGGGGTGAGCGTGGCGTTGTAGACCAGCATGACGCAGAAGAAGATGCCGAGCGTCGCCGCGACTTCGACCACCGAGACGCGCAGAGAGAGGACCGCAGGGCGGCTGATGCTGAAGGCTTGCCAGGGACGGGATGAAGTAGCCAAGCGTGATCCTACGTGCAGTTTCGACCTTTATAACGCAGGGAAGCAGGCTTTGATCGTAAGAAGGCGTTGGCTGGGTGTTAAGAGTCTCCCAAAAGCAGACGGGCAGGCGGGCAGGCGGGCAGGCGGGCAGACGAAGCGGCGGTGGCTGCGCGGGAGGGGGCAGGCGGGCAGAC
>CAZNHI010000426.1:0-2562 GCA_964572535.1 uncultured Dehalococcoidia bacterium | reverse complement strand
GGGGGGGTTGGCGTCGGCGTCTTCGTTGGTGACGCGGTAGGTGGGGGTGCCGTGGGGGCGGGGGTCTGGCTGCTGGCCGGCGGCGGGTTGTAAGGCGAGAAGTCAGTCACCCAGTACCAGCCATATTGGGCGCCGGCGTTGTAGGCACGGCCGATGCCGATCACGCCGTAGTTGGCCAGCATGTTGGCGTTGTGGCCGGGAGAGCCCTTCCAGGCGTCGAAGACTGCCTGAGCTGTCGTGAAGCCGCCGGCGATGTTCTCGCCGATGGGCGCGTTGAAGCCGAAAGCGGTCGCGCGCTGGCCGGGGCTGCGTGGCGGGTTCTCGTTGTCGTAGTGACTCTGTGCCCAGTAGTTGTCGTGCGCCATATCGTTGGCAAACCAATCGGCGGCGGCGTTGAGGCGGGTGTCTATCGCGAGGGGCAGCTTGCCGTTTTCCGCGCGGTAGTTGTTGATGAGAGTGAGGAACGCCAGCTCCTCACCGTCCAGCGATGGATCAGCGTTGGCGGCTGGCGGTTCGGAGACGGCCACCGCCGCCACCAGCAAGAGGGCGAGCAGCGCGGCGAGCAGGCCAAGGTTGAGGACCGTGTTCCGAAAGAGGGGGTGACGGTCCCTGCGGGGAGCCTGGGACATCGACCCCATCTTCGCCGCGCAGCCATCTCCGGTCAACCGCTGCGGCTACAAGGTTTCGTCAGGGCACGTCTGCAGGCGCTGTTTCGGCCTGAACATATATTCACTTAGCTGTAACGGCGGCGAATACCGGTCGTCTTACCCTTCGAGCAAGGCGGAGTGCCGATTCCGCCGGCAGGGGCATTCGTGGGGGTTGGCCCGTGGCGTATGGTCGCGCTTGCGATCAGCGAGTCAGCTCCTGGACCGGGGTAAGATGGCAGATAAGGCGAAAACTACGAAGGGGCGCGCTGCGCCTCATCGCGCGTCGCATAGCGTAGCGCCGAAGGTGGGCAACCGCTCAAGCGGCGCGACGATCGATGTGCCGTTCATGGCGAAAGTGAGGGTGCCGGAGAGGCGCCCGGCGATCATTCGCCGCGAACGCCTGGTCGGCCAGCTTGCGGACGCCACGAAGCGGCGTATCACGATCGTGTCGGCGCCAGCGGGCTACGGGAAGACCACGCTTCTCCTGGATTTCGTCCAGGAAAGCGATCTCCCCTCTTGCTGGTACGGCCTCGATGAGCGCGACCGGGACTTGCACACGTTCCTGCGGTATTTTGTCGCGAGCGGGCAGAGCCAGTTCCCGGATTTCGGCGCCGAACTCGCGACGGCGCTGGCGGCGGGAGGCCCGGAGTCTCCCGAAGAGGCGACCGAGCTCCTGGTCATGGCGACGCAGGAGCCGCAGCAGGATTACCTGTTCGTGCTGGACGATTTCCACTTCCTTGATTCAGCGCCGGAAGACACACGAAAGGCGATCGAGGGCTGGCTCTACCGCGTGCCCCCGCATTGCCACGTGCTCCTGGCCGGGCGCACGCAGCCGCCGCTGGCAGTCCTGCCGATGATGACCGTACGCCAGGAGGTGATGTCGCTCGGGTCGGCCAGCTTCGTCTTCAGCTGCGACGAGGTCGTGCACCTGTTCCGCGACGTCCTCGGCAAGGAGATCTCGCTGGATGACGGGCAGCGTCTCGCGGATGTGACGGAAGGCTGGGCCGGCGCGCTGATACTGCTGGCCGAGCGCCTGAATGCGGCGGGTTCGAAGGACCTCGAGCAACTGCGCCCCACAGACACACTCTTTCGATACATCACCCTTGAGCAGTACGACCCTTTGCCGGCCGAAGTCAAGGAGTTCCTGCGCCGCAGTGCGGTGCTGCGGACGATGGAATTCGAGACGGTCAACGAGCTTCTAGAGACTAAAGAGGCCGAGGAACGGCTGACGGAGCTGGCGAGCCTCAACCTCGTCGTCACAGGGGACGAAGGCGACCGGCCGCGATACCGATATCACAGATTGTTCCGGGCGTTCCTTGTCAGCCACCTGCGCAGCAGGGATCCGGCGATGTTCAAGGAGCTGAACCTGCGCGCGGCCGGGCTGATGGAAGCGACGGAAGCTTGGAGCGATGCCGTCTACCACTTCATCCAGGCCGAGGCCTGGGACCGCATCGTGCAGGTCACCGAGAGCATTGGCTGGCGGATGTTCGAAGAAGGGCACTGGGACACCCTGGCCGAGTGGCTGGAGGCCGTGCCTGCCGAGGAGATGACGTCCCAGCCGAGCCTGATGCTCTGGAAAGCGCGCGTCCTGCATTACCTGAACCAATTGGACCCGGCGCTTTCGCTGGTCTCGAAGGCTGTCGCGCTGTTCGAGGCGAACGGCGATGCCCTGCGCCTCGGTGAGGCGCTGATCACGCGCGGGATGTGCCTGCGGGTGAAGGGCGACTACGCCGAATCAAAGGAAGCACTCTTGCGGGCGCGAACGATTCTGGTCGAGAACAAGGCACCGGAGAGCACACTGACCGAGGCGCGCAAGCAACTCGGGATGACGCTAAGCCGCTGTGGCGACCTGAACGAGTCGGTCCAGGAACTCACCGCGGTGGTCGACTTGTACGAGGCACAGGGGGACGCTTAC
>CAZNHI010000425.1:0-2562 GCA_964572535.1 uncultured Dehalococcoidia bacterium | reverse complement strand
GGGCGGCTGCGCTACGCGGTCGAGTGCGTGAGCCAGACGGGGGAGCAGCTGATTACGGGGACGGCCGAGGTGGGGGATAGCGCATAGGACATAGGCATAGTGCATAGGCATAGGAGAGTCGGCGCTCTACTTTCGACGGAGGCGCAAACCTCTCCCGCGTCCCTCCCGGAAGGACGCGCCCCTCCACAATGTGGCGAGGGGCTGTGGACGTTGGGGCGTCTGTAGGTTGTGTCCGGAGCATGGCGGATTGCCCGGGGAGTAGGGGCGGTTCGCGAACGGCCCCTACGGTGCTCTGAACTGTGCGCTATGCACTCTCGCTCGCTATGCTCTATTCGATATGACTACAGACAATGGTGGGCGGCCGTGGGAGCGCGGGGCGGACCTGGCGCGCTACTGCTACGCCTGCGGCGACCTCAACCCCATCGGCCTGCACCTGGAGTTTGAGATGGACGGGGAGTGGGCGGTGGCGAGCTTCGTGGCGCAGCGCGACCACCAGGGCTACCCCGGCTACGTGCACGGCGGCGTCGTGTCGGCGCTGCTGGACGAGGCGATGGGCTGGGCGACCTACGGCCGCGGCGTTTGGGCACTCACGGGCAAGCTGGAGACGCGCTTTCGCGGCATCGTGCCGACGAACGAGCTGCTGACGGTGCGGGGCTGCATCACGCGCGACCGGGGACGGACGCTGGAGGTGGTCGCGGAGCTGCGGGACAACGACGGTAAGCTGCTGGCGGACTCGAAGGGGCTGATGTTCCGCGCTTCGGGGGAGCAGGCGAAGTTGATCGAGGCGGCGGCGCGGGCGATGGCGGGGAAGACGGACCAGGCCTAATTCACCAGGCTGCGACGGCGCAGGCCAAAACGGTTGCGCTTCCGATGGAACCATGGTGAGGCAGGCCAGATTTGCCTTCGAGAGCCTCAGGATGCTTTGCGCATCGCTGTCGCGCTGCTGCGCCCCCACCCCATGAAATAAGAAATTACCGAGGGGACACCCCTCAGGCTCCCCGCGCATGGGCTGCGCCCCCACGAACCCCTGCTTTGCGTAGTGTCGGTCCCGGTGTTCGAGGTGTTGTGCGGGCACTGACTAGGGCGGGATTAGGTATTCGAGCCTAAACGGCTAAAGGCCGTAAGCACATCTACACCTCCTGATATAATCGACTACGAAATGGATCCCAAGTTCGTCGTTCCGACCGCCGTAACGGAAATCAACAGTCTTCTAGATGACTTGGATGAGATGGACGGCAAGTGGTCGAAGGAGCATTCGCTTTCAGACCAGGCGCTGACTGAGCATCTGGACCGGTGGTCGGCCATTGCTGTCGAGAGCATTCGTCAGAACCTGTCGGTTGAAGAGGCGAACCTTGCGAGCTCGAAGCTTGGGCGGTTATGGGCCTTTCACTCCTCGATGTACGACGATCCAGAGGAGGCCGAACTAAGTTGCGAATTCGATAGCGCTCGCGCCTACCTCCAAGCACTAAGGAGCGCGGTACTCAAGGATCCTCATCTCCTCAAGACGGGAAGAGAGCAAGAAGCCCCGAGTGCCCCTGTAGTCAAACCACCAGCGCCATCTACGATGATCCAACTGAGCGACGAAGAAAGAAAGGCGCTTCTCGACACGCTTGAGTTGGTGTGGGAGTTCGAGTGGGCGCTGAAACTCAATAAGTTCCTGCGGAAACTCGTCCGATCTGCCTCTAGCTGGCTCGTGTCATCGCTTGTGGCCGTTTCGCGGCTAGGGCTTCGCGCATTATTTCTTCCGATTCATACATGGCGTTGGGCGCGTGATGAGAAGAACTTACCGTTGTGGCAGATACTAGGCGTCCTGTTCACAGGAGCTAGCCTCTTCGTGGCAATCCTGGCTTATCTGGCAATACAAGGGCAGGGATCTTCACCCTAAGCGGACGCTGCCTTGCGCGCCGTGATCTGTTTGTAGACGTTGCGGATGTTCAGCTCGTCGACGAGGGCGTTGCGGGGGTGGAGACGCTGGCCGATGGGGAAGGGGTCGACGGCGGGGCAGGGGAGCTTGACGGCCTCGTCTTCGGTGACGCCGCGACGAATCAGGTCTTCGACGGCGCCGACCCAGTCTTTGATGACCTGCGCCTGCACGTCGAGGTAGGCCTTATCGCAGGGCTCGCCGTGGCCGGGGACGATCGTTTCGACGTCGAGGGCGCGGAGGCTCTCCAGGGCTTCCAGCCACTGCCAGGGGTTGCCTTCCTGAATCCAGGTGCGCGTCTTCTGAAAGACGTTATCGCCGGTGAAGACGATGCCCTCTTGCGGGATGTAGACGCTGGTCTGCGGCGCCGTGTGGCCGGGCATGTGGATGAAGTGCACCGTCTGGTTGCCCAGCTCGACCGTCAGCTTGTCCTCGAACGTGCGCGTTATCGGGTTGGCGGGGTAGTCCGGGTGGCCGATGAGGTGGACGCTGTCGGGGTCGTCAACCTTCGTGCGCTCGATCAGGTCCTCGGTGAAGAACGAGGGCGACGCCTGCTCGTAGCGCGCCTGCAGGCCGGTCTGGCCGACGACCTCGACGCCGGGGAAGAAGGCGTTGCCGCGAATGTGGTCCTGGTGAGGCTC
>CAZNHI010000424.1:0-2566 GCA_964572535.1 uncultured Dehalococcoidia bacterium | reverse complement strand
ACCTGCATCCTGCTGCTGGTGGCGGGCAACGAAACCACGACAAACCTGATCGGCAACGGCATGCTGGCCCTGCTCAACAACCCGGCCGAGCGCCGCCGCCTGCAGGCTGACCCTTCCCTTATCGAGAGCGCCGTGGACGAGATGCTGCGCTACGAGGGCTCCGTGCAGATGACGTCGCGTGTGGTGGACCACGACCTCGAGTTCCGGGGCCAGCGCTTCGAGGAGGGGCAGGTGGTGCTGCTCCTGCTCGCCGCCGCCAACCGCGACCCGGCGCAGTTCCCGCAGCCGGACCGCTTCGACGTATCGCGTAAGCCGAACCGGCATCTCGCCTTTGGGCAGGGCATTCACTACTGTCTGGGCGCGCCGCTGGCGGTGGCGGAGGCGCAGATCGCGTTTCAGACGCTGCTGCGCCGCCTGCCGGAACCCGAGGCCGCGTTTGAGGCGCCGGAGTGGGGGCAATCGTTCATTCTGCGTGGCCTCAAGCGCCTGCCGATTCGGTCAAAGGTCTCATAGCTGTAGGGGTCCAGCATGCTGGACCCCGCAGCCTGAACGCCTCATCTATCCCTGCTCGAAGGGACCCATCTCCCAGCCGTCGTACTCCCCGCCCAGGGAGCCGGCCAGTCCCTCGAAGTAACCGCGACTGTGCTCGATCGTATCCTCGTCCGTCGGGATGGCGCCGACTGCGAGCAGCAGCCACTGCCGGTCGTCCGCCGACTTCATTACGTCGATGTCGTAAGCGCGCACGCGCAGCGTCTCGCCGGCCGCCTCTGCCGTGGCCCGGGTCTCGAAGTACAGGTAGTGGGTCAGCTTCGGCTCCGCGTTGCCACCCCGGTCCTGGTCATCATCGTTTTGCAGTTTGCGACCGAAGATGCTCACGCCTTCTCCCTAATCCGTCACGATCTTCGCGTCAGCCGCGCTGATCGAAACACTCCAGAAGGCAGCCCTGAACACTCGTCCCATATCTGTTGAAGGATCGGTATTTCCCTGTGGATCGTGAGGGGTTTTACCTAGGTATTCGCCCTGATCACAGCTTTGGCCCGCCCATGGCAGCCCCTCCCGCGGTGTTTGCCGACGTATTGTGCGCTACTCGCTGGCGCCGTCCATTTCGGCCCAGCAGCGCTGGATCGCGGCGCGCGCGACGCCGTAGCCGAAGCCGCGGCTGTTGAGGAAGCTCCCGAGGCGCCGCTCGAACGTCTGCTTGTCCAGTCCGCGTAACGCGCGCAGGCGGCGTTGCGACGCGTCGTAGGCCGCGTCAGCGTCCGAGACGCCTTCCAGCGCCGCCTCCAGCTGATCCCTGCTGACACCCTTACGGCTCAGCTCAAAGGCCAGCGCCCGCTTCGAGCGCGGTACGGCCGCCTGCCGCGACTCCACCCAGAAGCGCGCGAAGGCAGCGTCGTTGAGATATCCCAGCTCCCCCATGCGCTGCACGGCGTGGTCGACCGCCTCGCGACGGAAGCCGCGCCGGCGCGTCAGGCGCTCCCGCAGGTCGTGCTCGCTGCGAGGCCCCATCGCCAGTAACCGCAAAGCCGACGCCACCGCCCCGAGCCGTTGGTCCTCCGCCTCGACCTCCGCGCGGCGCTCCTGCGACAGCTCGGCGCCGACGGTCAGGCGCGCGGTCAGGATGACGTCGAGGCGCAGGCTGAGGGCGTACTCACCGTCCAGGTGGACATGGGCGCGCTGGCTGCGCTTCTGCTTCTCAATCGCGGTTATCGTGGGCATGGACGTTCACCGTGGACTGAAGGGCTGAGGCCGTCCGCTCATCCTGAGGCTCTCGAAGGATGAGCTGCCACGCTTGTACGTCTATCAGACGCTCGTAGGGCAGCCAAGGCCTGGATCCTCACCCAGTCCCCTGCGATGAGCGCCTCCTTCTTCTCGCGATTCCATCCTTTGATTTGCCGCTCCGCCTGAAAGGCCTCATCTCTCGAAGGGAAGAGCTCGTACCAAACCAGCGTCAGGGGACGGCGGGAGCGTGTGAAGCCTGGAAAGGCGCCCGCGTGGTGGATGACCATCCTCGTGTCCAGGTCCTCGGTGTGGCCTGCGTAGTACGAGCCATCGCTGCAGCGCAGAAGGTAAGCGTAGAAACTCATAGTCTGGGCTGGTCCTTCGAGAGCCTCAGGACGAGCGGTTTGTCGCGCCTGTGGCACTCAAATCGCAGAGTGGAGGCGCTAGCCCTCTTGCTCCGCATCCTCATTGTCCGTGGCCAGGGGCTTGGAGCCGTTGCTGTGCCCAGCGTTCGCGGACGCGACGCCCGCTGCCGCGACAACCCTGATCTCGTCCTCAATCTTCGTGGCGAGCTCTGGGTTATCCAGCAGGTAGTTGCGAGAGTTGTCGCGACCCTGCCCCAGGCGCAACTCGCCGTAGCTGTAGAAGGCGCCCATCTTTTTGAGCACGTTGTACTCGGCGCCGAGGTCGAGGATGTCCCCTTCGCGGCTGATGCCCATCTTGCGGCCTACGAACATCATGTCGAACTCTGCCTGACGGAAGGGCGCCGCAACCTTGTTCTTGACCACGCGGGTGCGGACGCGGTTACCGACCACCTGCTGCCCGTTCTTTAGCGACTCGATGC
>CAZNHI010000423.1:0-2574 GCA_964572535.1 uncultured Dehalococcoidia bacterium | reverse complement strand
CGCCGGACGCCGGTGCTGGTCGCGGCGGCGCACTGTTTTCACCGTGTAGGCCGCGTCGCGCAGCTGCCCTTGCACCCCTTGTGTCTCTTCTTCGTTGTTCAGCTCGAAAGTGCGCTGGCCCGCCTTGCCGCGCAGCCGTGCTCCGAACTCGACCGGGTTCGCTGCCTGCGCCTGAGCCAGCAGCGCGTCGATCGACCAGTACTCCTTGGCTGTAAAGCCGAGGACCTCGCGCTCGCGGTCGACGACCATCTTCAGCGCGGCAGATTGCACTCGGCCGGCGGAGAGGCCCCGCCGCACCTTCCGCCAGAGAACGGGACTGATTTTGTAACCGACCAGCCTGTCCAGCACGCGTCGCGCCTGCTGTGCATCCACCAGCGCCAGATCGATGTCGCGCGGGTTGTCGAACGCCTCCCGAATCGCGCCCGGCGTGATCTCGTGGAACACGACGCGGTGCAGCTGGCGGTTCTCCATCTGGTCGAGGCCAGCAGCCTGCACCAGGTGCCAGGAGATCGCCTCGCCCTCGCGGTCGGGGTCTGTGGCCAGATAGACGGTCGTCGCCCTGGCGGCCGCTTCCTTGATCTTGTTTACCACGTCGCGCTTGTCGCGCGGCACGATGTAGTGCGGTTCGAAATCGTTGTCCACATCGACACCGAGCTTCGACCGCGGCAGGTCCCGCACGTGCCCGACCGACGCGGTTACTTCGTAGCCGGAACCGAGGATGCCAGCGAGAGTACGCGCCTTGGCCGGCGACTCGACGATTACGAGGTCGCGGCCACGCCTGCTGGGGCGGGACGTAGTAGGGTCGGCGCCGTTCGCCGCGCTGGTCGCCCTGCGACGGGCCGCAGGCTTTGGTGTGGCCTTGGTAGTTTTCTTAGCTGGCATATCGCGGGGTTATTTCCTCAAGCGTTGGCGCTGTATTTTCTCACGGCAACCTCACGCGCTCTCACAAAGCTCATTGGGCCTACCTGGCGCACTATGCCCTTCAGCTCCAGCACCGCCAGAGCGCTGGAGACCGACGCGATCGGCAGACCGCTGGCCCTCTGTACCTCATCGATATGTGACGGCTGGTTAGACAACACGCTCAGCAGCTTGGCTTCCGTGGGGTCCGCAGGCGCGACTTCGTACAGCTCCTGCTGCTGGGTCACCATCGTTAGATTCAACTCCTCCAGTATATCCTCGGTTGTCGAGACAAGTTTGGCCTCACCGCTACGTATCAGCTTGTTCGCCCCGCGATGCGTCGGTGAGTAGATGCTCCCCGGCACCGCGAAGACTTCCCGGTTCTGCTCCAGCGCGTAACGGGCCGTGAGCAGAGCGCCACTGTCCTCGCCGCCTTCTACTACTAACACACCCAGGCTTACAGCGCTAAGGATCCGGTTGCGCCGTGGGAAGAACTCGCTGCGTGGCTGCGTCCCCAGCGCGTAGTCCGAAATCAAGGCGCCGTGCTCCGTTATCTCCAGCGCCAGCTTGGCATGCTCAGGCGGGTAGACCATATCCAGCCCGCAGGCCAGAACGCCGATTGTCCTGCCCCCAGCCGATAGTGCAGCGCGATGTGCCACCGCGTCGATACCTCGCGCCAGGCCGCTGACCACCGTAACCCGGTGCCCCGCCAGGTCGGTGGCGAAGTGTTCCGCCGCCTGCCGTCCGTACGGCGTCGCTTTCCGCGTCCCTACGATGGCGACCGCACACTCGTCCTCCGGCGTCAACTCTCCGCGCACGTAGAGCACGGGCGGCTTGTCTTCTATCTCTTTCAGGCGCGGCGGGTACTCAGGGTCGTCCCAGGTGTACGCCTTGACGCCGGATTTGTGCAGACGCTCCAGTTCCCCGTCCGGCGAAATCGCCTCACGCTCCGCCACGATGCTCGATACCGTGCCCTGGTCCAGCCCTGCCGCTGGCAGCTGACCGGCGCTGGCGCGCCACGCAGCCTCCATGCTGCCGAAGTGCGACAGCAGCCGCCCGGCCCTCACGCTACCGATGCGCGGGATACGCGAAAAGGCGATCCAGTACTTGAGGTCAGAACGTCCGTTCACTGGGCACGCATCTTACGCAGGATGTCGCCCGCGAAGCAAGGTCTGAAATCGCAATTCTGAATTACTGTCTAGTGAAAATTGATCGCCAAAGACTACGAGGCGCCGTTCTTCGACTTCCCGTTGCCGTTACCGCGCCCTGAGTCTGTCGCGGGATCGCTCGGGTGATCCGTGTCCTCCGCCGGCGGCTCCACACGCGTGACCCGCAGGCGGCGCACCCGGTGCCCTTCCACCGACAGTACGGTTAGCCTGACGCCATGCGTTTCCACCACGTCGCCCGCCGCCGGCACGCGGCCCAACTGGTGAAAGATGCAGCCGCCCACAGTGTCGTAGTCCTCGTTCTCAACGTGCGCGCCGAACAGCTCGTTCAGGTCGTCGATGCTCACGCGCCCGTCGAGCAGCGCCTCGTCGTCCGAGATGCGGACAATCTGCTCCTCTGCTGAGTCGTACTCGTCCTCGATCTCCCCGACGATCTCCTCCAACAGATCTTCAATCGTCACCAGGCCCGCCGTGCCGCCGTACTCGTCGACCACGATCGCCATATGCACGC
>CAZNHI010000422.1:0-2588 GCA_964572535.1 uncultured Dehalococcoidia bacterium | reverse complement strand
CCTGGGTGAAGGCCCGGCGCATCGCCGCGACGGCGCCCGCCGGCGTCGTCACCTGCTCTGCCCACTTCGTGATGTGCTGGTAGTTGAGAGTCGCGTTGAACGCCGGCTTGACCCAGCTCTGAGCGCGAGCTGAGCCGCCGGGGATGACAATCAGCGGGACGGCCTCGGAGAACGCCTGCGCCACGGCGCCGAACGAGTTCTCGACGCCCGGCCCACCTTGCATGCAGAACACACCGACCACGTTGCCGGAGGTCATACGGCTGAAGGCGTCCGCCATGTGCACGCCCGTGCGCTCCTGGCGCACGATGATCGGCCGGATGTCAGCTTCGGCCGCGGCCTCGATTAGCGGGTTGAGGGGGTAGGCGAAGAGGTGCTCGACACCCTCGCGCTTCATGATTTCGGCTATCGCCTGGCTGACCTTCATGCTGTCCTCCTCGAACCTTGTTCGTGCCGGTGTCTCGTCATTCTAAGGGAGCTCGCCGCTATGGCAGCTGCGGCGCGTCCGCCGGCGGCTGGATGTCGAGGCCGTTGAGCAGACAGCCCATCAAGCAGTAGTAGCCAATGGTCCCGACAAGCTCCACAGCGCCCTGGTCGCCAAACTTGGCGTGCGCCTCGGCGAACGTGTCGTCGTTCAGCTTGTGCTCGCTGATCAGCTCGCGCGCCGCCTTGATCGGCAGCTGGTCGTCGGCGCTGAATGACGACAGGCCGGCGCGCTTGCCGATCTGGTCGATCGTCTCTTCGCCGATGCCGATCTCCTTGGCCAGACGCACGTGGCCCGCCCACTCGAAGCGCGCGTCCACCTCTCGCGCCGCTGAGAGTATCGCCAGCTCGCGCACGCGGTCAGAGAGGGACGCCTCGAAGCGGATGTAGCTCCCGACGTGGGCCACCCGGTAGGTCAACTCTGGGGCGTTGAGCACAGCAGAAAAGGGCAGGCGTACGGCGCCTCGAGTCTTGGCCAGGTAGTCGTGTATTTCGCGCTTGTCTTCGGGCAGGGCGTTGCGGTCCAGTACCTCTGGTAGGCGTGGCATTGAGTTCTCCTTGGCTAGTCGTGACAGGGCAGAGCGATCTTAACCCGTTGGCAGGAGAATCGGGCAAACTTTCCAGATCCGGGGAAATCCAGGGAGGCAGACGCTGCGTATAGTAAGACGGAGCCACCTTGTGGTGGCCCCGTCCGGGGAGCGCCATCCACCGCTACTGGTCAGTGGAAGGCGGCATCAGTATACATCTCCCATTCAACCCTTCACAGCCTCAGATCCATTAAGAAATCGATAATCAATTAAGTGTGCCTGCGTGAGGGCGCGTTAGCGCCAGCGCACCACCATCCTCTCGATCACGCCGACCAGCACGAACAGCGCCAGCGAAAGCAGGGCGATCAGGAACACGGCCGCGAACACCATGTCCGTGCGGAACGAGTTCTTCATCAGCAGTACGTAGATTCCCAGCCCTTCGCGCGCGCCGCTCCACTCCGCGAACACCGCGCCCACCATCGCGTAGGTCACGGCGATGCGCAGCCCCGTGAACAGGTAGGGCAATGCCTGGGGCACCTTGAGCACAAGCAGTGTCTTCAGCCGTCCCGCGCCCAGCGTCTGCATCAGGACCAGCGCCTCCGGACTGGTCGCCGCTAGCCCTGACGCGAACGCCACCGTGATCGGGAAGAAGGTGTACAGCGTCACGACGATGATCTTCGGCGTCAGGTCGAAGCCGAACCAGAGGATCATCAGCGGTGCGATCACCACGACCGGCACGGTCTGCGAGCCCACGAGCAGCGGGTAGAGCGCACGGCGCGCCGGCGCAAACGCGTCGATCAGCAGCGCCAGCGCCACGCCGAAGGCGATGCTGACGCTGAGGCCCAGTACCGTCTCCTGCAGAGTCACCAACGAGTGCTGCCAGAGCAGCGTCCGCTGCAGGTAGGCGGCGTCCAGGATGCGGGAGGGCGCCGGTAGCGTCACGGCGTTGACATCGGACGCCGCTACGTAGAGCTCCCACGCGGCGAACAGGGCCACGAGTACCGCCAGTGGCGGCAGCGCGTTGACCGCGAAGGACGCCGCGCTCTCAGCAACGTTCTGCCAGAGATGGCGTTCGTCCTGACCCTGTCTTAGCTCGCGTGGTTCGACGTCGTCGCCCCCTGGCGGCCGGCGCGCGCCCGTCACGGCGACACCGCCTGGAGGTGCAGCGCCGCCAGCACCTGTTCCTCGCAGCGCGCCAACTCGACGGCGTCCGGCGGCGCCGAGCCCTCCCGTCGCACCGCGATCTCTGCCACGATGCTGCCCGGCCGCGGGCTCATTATGTAGACGCGATTCGACAGGTACACGGCCTCCCGAACGTCGTGCGTGACCAGCAGCGCCGCGTCGCTCCTGCCCTGGAAGGACCAGGTGTTGCGCAACCAGTCCTGCAGTTCGCGACGCGTTAGCGCGTCCAGCGAGGCGAACGGCTCATCCAACAGCAGCAGCGGTCTTTGCAGCAGCAGAGTGCGCAGCAAGGCAACCCGCTGGCGCATGCCGCCCGATAGCTCGGCCGGATACGATGCCTCGAAACCCTCCAATCCGAAGCGCGGCAGCAGCGCCCGCGCCCGCGCCCGCGCCTCGCCG
>CAZNHI010000421.1:0-2593 GCA_964572535.1 uncultured Dehalococcoidia bacterium | reverse complement strand
TGGACAACATCCTGATCGACGAGGCGCGGACGCCGCTGATCATCAGCGGTCAGGCGGCGCAGGACATCTCGATCTACCCGCGCTTCGCGGCGCTGGTGCCGCGGCTGGAGCGTGACGTCGATTTCGCGGTGGACGAGAAGCTGAAGGCGGTCTCGCTGACCGAGAGCGGCGTCGAGAAGATCGAGGTGGCGCTGAAGATCGACAACATCTACTCGCCGGAGAACTTCCGGCTGACGCGGTACATGGAGGCGGCGCTCAAGGCGCAGATCCTGTTCCACAAGGACCGCGAATACGTGGTGAAAGACGGCGAGATCATCATCGTCGATGACTTCACTGGTCGTCTGATGCAGGGGCGCCGCTGGTCTGACGGCCTGCACCAGGCGGTGGAGGCCAAGGAAGGCCTGAAGATCCAGCAGGAGTCAATTACCTACGCGACGATCACGCTGCAGAACTACTTCCGCATGTACGAGAAGCTCTCCGGCATGACCGGTACAGCGGTCACGGAGGCGGAGGAGTTCGACAAGATTTACAAGCTCGACGTCGTGGTGATGCCGACGAACCGTCACATGGTCCGCGTGGACGAGGACGACGTTGTCTACCGAACCCTGGAAGGCAAGTTCAAGGCAGTTGCCGAGGAAGTGGAGGAGATCCACGCCACGGGGCAGCCTGTGCTCGTCGGTACCGTATCGATCGAGAACTCCGAGTACCTTTCGGAGCTGCTGAAGCGCCGCGGTATAACGCACGAGGTGCTGAACGCCAAGTTCCACGAGCGCGAGGCGACGATTGTCGCGGAGGCTGGGCGCGAGAGCGCTGTGACGATCGCGACCAACATGGCGGGTCGTGGCACAGACATCATCCTGGGCGGCAACCCGGAGAACCGTCCTGCCGCGGAGTGGGAGCAGGAGCACAACGAGGTCGTCGAGCGGGGGGGCTTGCACATCATCGGCACCGAGCGTCACGAGTCGCGGCGCATCGACAACCAGCTGCGTGGCCGGGCCGGACGCCAGGGCGACCCCGGCAGCTCGCGCTTCTACCTGAGCTTCGAAGACGACCTGATGCGCCGTTTCGCGCCGGAGTGGCTGCCGGGCATGCTGGCGAAGCTGGGTATGGACGAAGACGTGCCGATCGAGTCCGGGATGGTCAGCAAGGCGCTGGAGAACGCGCAGACCAAGGTGGAGGGTTACAACTTCGACCTGCGCAAGCACCTCGTTGAGTACGACGACGTGATGAACGTGCACCGCGACGTGATTTATACGGAGCGCACCAAGGTGCTGGAAGGCGCAAACATGCGCGCCAACGTTTTTGACATGGCCGAAGAGGAGCTGCGCGAACTGATCGAGACGCACCTGCCGGAGCGCCATGAAGAGGCCTGGGACCGCGAGTTGCTGATCGAGGAGATACAGGCGATCTTCCCGCTGTCCGCCACGGCGGCCACGGAGATCGAGAGCGGCAACTCGGTTCAGGAGATCGAGGCGTTGGTGTTGGACGAGGCGGAGGCCGCGTACGACGAGCACGAGGCGCAGGTGGGCGAGGAGACGCAGCGCCTGCTGGAGCGCCTGCTGCTACTGCAAACGATCGACCGCCTCTGGGTTGAGCATCTGACGGCGATGGACGAGATGCGTCAGGGTATCGGCCTGCAGGCGTACGGCCAGCAGGACCCGCTGGTGGCGTACAAGCGCGAGGCGCGCGACATGTGGGATCAGCTGCTGGGGAACATCCGGCGCACGATTTCGCACGCCATTTATCATGTGAACCTGGCGCAGAACAACCCGCCCACCCGCACGCCGGTGGGCGCTGCCGCCGCCGCGGCCGGAGCAGCGAAGGGCCAAGACCTGCGCGAGAACCGGCCGGACCAGGCCGCCGTGCCCGCCGCGCGCCAGAACGGCAAGAAGATCGGCCGCAACGACCCCTGCCACTGTGGCTCCGGCAAGAAGTACAAGCGCTGCCACGGGTTGGCCGCGTAGCTGCGGCTGCAAATAGGCAAACGGGCAAAGAGGCAAAGGCGTGAGACCCGTGCCGGCGTGGCCTGCGTACTGAGATGACCGAAGAAGACCCGATAGCCTTCATGCGAGAGACGATCGCGTCGGGCGAGCACTGGTACATGGCCGTGCTCAAGACGATGGCGCGCTGGGACCAGGCGGAAGAGGTGATCGACGACCGGCGCTATCGCTACCTGGTTGGCGGTGAGGCGTTCGACTGGCTGTTGCTGGCGGAGCGCCTGGTTGACGAGCTGGACGGAGTGGTCAGCCCGGAGGAGCGCGAGGCGCTGTTGTTCCACGGCCATCCGCCCCTGGAAGTCAGCGACGATGAGTTTCAGTCGTTGATTGGCACGCCGAAGTACCAGGCGTATCTCAATTATCTGTACGGAGTTGTCGTGGAAGAAGCGCTGCAGCTGGCGATCGAAGAGGAGCTGGCGAAGGAGCATCAGGCTCACGTCTGGTCGGCGGCGCAGGCTGACGGGGGCGGTGTCTTCCCGCGCATCTACGGCCGTACGCAGAACGACCTGCTGAGCGAGTTTCAGACCGAGCGCGGGTTGGCGCTGACCGACAGCCTGGACTACTCCGACCTGCGCGAGTTCACGTACTGGCTGTTC
>CAZNHI010000420.1:0-2595 GCA_964572535.1 uncultured Dehalococcoidia bacterium | reverse complement strand
TACGCCTTCGCCAGCGCCGCCGGCCCCAGAAACGACTTGTCCACTTCCAGCACAGTGCAGTCTGAGACGCAGGCGCCGCACATGATGCAGTTCATCACTTCGCCCAGCGCCGCCATCGCTTCGTTCGGCACCAGGTACTCGCGCTCCGGCGTCTCACCCTCGGGCTGCAGCCACGGCTTCACGGCGCGCACCTTGCTCCAGAACGGCGCCATGTCCACGACCAGGTCCTTGATCACCGGCAGGTTGCCGCCCGGCTCGATCAGGATCTCTTCGCCTTCTTTGGCAATCGAGCCGATCTGGGTCTTGCAGGCCAGGCGCGCCTTGCCGTTGACCCGCATCATGCAGGAGCCGCAGATCGCACTACGACAGGAGCAGCGCAGCGACAGCGTCCCATCGTGGTACTCGCGCGCCTCGATCAGCGTGTCGAGCACCGTCGCGTTGGCCGGCATGTCGACGGTGTACTGCTGGTAGTACGCCTCGGCGCTGCCCTCCGGGTCGAAGCGCTTTACCTTTAGCGTGACCTCCATCAGTCGCCCTCCAGGAGCAGACCTGTCTGTTGACAACTAACAACTGAAGACTGACCGCCGACTGCTGATTGCTGACTGCTGATAGCTGCCATCAGTACTTCCTTTCCTGGAGCTCCCACTGCGTTATCGTCACCGGCGCCTTACCCAGCTGCGGCCCGGAGGCGCTGTACGTGCAGGTGATGTGGTGCAGCCACTCCTCGTCGACTCGCTTGGGGTAGTCGGTGCGGAAGTGCGCGCCGCGGCTCTCCTTGCGCTCGATTGCGGAGGCGCAGATCATCTCGGCGCACTCCAGCATGAACCCCAGCTCGATGTGGAACAGCAGGTCCGTGTTGAACACCTTGCCCTTCGATTCCACGCCGACAGATTCGTAGCGCTTCTTCAGCGCCTTCACGTCCGCCAGCGCCGACTTCAGCTGCTCCTCTTCGCGGAACACCTGGACTTTCTCGTTCATCACGCGTCCCATGTCCATCCGCACGTTGGCGATGCGGTCCGAGGTTGTCGGGCGCGCCAGCAGGTCTGCCAGCTGCTTCTCCACAGCCTCCGCGAAGCGATTGTCCGGCATGCGCACGTTCTCGTTGCGCGCGCGCTCGCTGGCGTCCATGCCGGAGCGCTTGCCGAAGACGATTGTGTCGAGCAGGGAGTTGGCGCCCAGGCGGTTGGCGCCGTGGACGCTGACGCAGGCGGTCTCCCCGGCCGCGTACAGGCCCGGCAGGGAGGTGCGGCCCCAGATGTCCGTCTTGATGCCGCCCATCATGTAGTGCATGCCCGGCAGGATCGGGATCGGCTCTTCGACCACGTCCACGCCCGCCAGGTCAATGCCGATCTCCCGGATCTGCCACAACCGCTCGCGGATCACCTCGATGCCGAGGTGCCGCATGTCGAGCATCACGCAGCCGTCGATGCCACGGCCCTCGTTGATTTCAGTCTGCTCCGCCCGCGAAACGACATCGCGGCTGGCCAGCTCCATCATGTTCGGGGCGTACTTCTCCATGAAGCGCTCACCGGCTGCGTTCAGCAGGTAGGCGCCCTCGCCGCGCGCGCCCTCCGTGATCAGCACGCCGGAGCCCTTGAGCGTCGTCGGGTGGAACTGCACCATCTCCATGTCCATGCACGGCGCGCCGGCGCGGTAGGCCTGGCTGATGCCGTCGCCGGTGCAGATCAGGGCGTTGGTGCTGGGCTCATACACCCGGCCGAGCCCGCCCGTGGCCATGATCACCGCCTTGGCGCCGATCACGCTGATCTGGCCCGTGCGTATATCCATCGCCACGCAGCCCTTGCACATCCCGTCCTCGACTATCAGGTCAATGACGAACCACTCTTCGTAGATGCGCAGGCCGTGCTTGATCAGCTGCTCGTACATCACGTGCAGCATCGCCTGGCCCGTGATGTCGCCGACGAAGTAGGTGCGGGCGTGTTGCTGGCCACCAAACTTGCGCGAGCCGAGGTGGCCGCTCTCATCGCGATGGAAGATCACGCCCATGTGCTCCAGCCAGATCACCTCGCCACCCGCCTCCGAGCACAGCACCTCAATAGCGTCCTGGTCGCCCAGATAGTCGCTGCCCTTCACCGTGTCGTAAGCGTGGTCCTGCCAGGAGTCGCTGGGGTCCACGGCGGCGTTGATCCCGCCCTGAGCGGCGTTGGAGTGGCTGCGCACCGGGTGGACCTTGGAGATGATCGCCACGTCTGCGCCCGCGGCCTGTGCCGCCAGGCCCGCCCGCATCCCGGCCAGTCCCGCGCCGATGATCAGGACGTCGTGCTGATAAACCGCCATGAGCAAGGACCTCCCCCGTCCCCGGTGGGCCGCCGCCAGACCAGCGCCCGCCCGCGAGGAGCAAGCCGATGTTAACGCGGCCCCCAGATACGGACAAGCGAAGGCAGACGCAGAGCCGGAGGCAAGAAGCCAGAAGGGCCTCAACACCACCCAGCCCCATGCGCCCCTTTAGCAGGGGTTTGGGGGCAGAGCCCCCATCTCCAACACAAGAGGACGTCCCCAGCAACCAACCCTCGCAGCCGCCCACCAACGCAAAGCCCCCTCTCCGTCGACGGAGAGGGGGTTGGGGGTGAGGTT
>CAZNHI010000419.1:0-2613 GCA_964572535.1 uncultured Dehalococcoidia bacterium | reverse complement strand
CTAGTGCGTTGAGGTGCGGGCGCGGCGAGGGTAGGACGGACGCGGTGTACCGAGGTTGCTTCGCCTCGCTGGGGCGATGGCTCGCAACGACAATCGTAGGTGTATGTGGGCGTAAGGGGTTGGTGGTGGACGGGGCTTACGTAGGGCGGTTCGCGGGCCGCCCCTGCGTTTATTTGGGTAACGGCGCGGCGAGTTTGGCGAGTACGGCTGCGATCTGCGTGTCGAGTGGCGTCGTTGTGTCTATGACGAGGCGGGCGCTGTCCGGGAGTTCGGTGGCGGGTTCCAGGCGCTGCTTCTGGGCCAGGTAGATATCGTGGCGGCCTTCTGAGGTGGTCCAGGCTTCGGCTGCGCGCTGCCGCTGGCGGGCTTCGATGACGTCGTCGGGGGCGGTGCATTCGACGACGAGGAGCCGAGCTGCGCGCTCGTGGGCGAGGGCGATAACGGGGGCGCGCTGGCGGCGCTCGATGTAGGTGCCGTCTATGAGCACGGGACGGTGCTGGTCGAGGAAGTCGGCGGCCTGGAGTTCGATCTCGTCGTAGACCTTTTCGCGGGCCTGCGGCGCGTATCTGCCGGTGTCGAGGGCCTCGCGCTCGCCGCCGGCTTCGAAGAGCTCGCGGCGCAGCATGTCGGTGGAGAGGATGACGGAGCCGAGGCGGGCGGCGAGGACGCCGGCGAGGACGCTCTTGCCGCTACCGCTGGGGCCGGTTATCAGGACCAGGCCTCGGCGAGTGCGTCGTTTGGCGTAAGACTCGGCGAGCCTGAAGTAGACGCGAGCACGCCGGCGGGCGCCTGCCTTCTGGGCCTTCGAGACGGCCGGATCATCGAGCAAGAGGCTTTCGACCTTGCCGCGGACGATCGCGCGATAACACTTGTAGAAATCGAGCAGTAGGGGCAGCCGTTTGTCGCCGATGGCGGCGGCGTAGAGGCCGACGAAGAGGTCCGACAGCTCCGGGCGGCCGCGATAGTCGAGGTCCATGGCGAGGAAGGCGGCGTCGAGGCCGGTGTCGGAGAGGCGGAACTGCTCGTTGAACTCGATGCAGTCATAGATGCAGATGCCGCCGGGGACGGAGTCGTCGAAGCAAACGGCGTCGGAGCGGAGGTCGCCGTGGCAGTCGCGGATCCAGCCGTCGTGGTCACGTTGATGCAGCAGGCTGGCCTCGCGCTGGATGAAGGACGTGACAAAAGAGGCGATTGTGTGGAAGCGCTTCTGGCTGATGGTGCGGCCGATGTAGGGCCGTAGCTGGTCGAAGCTGTCGAGCCAGTTGCGGCGCATGGTCTTGAAGCCTCCCTTGCGGGCGATCGCGGGGCCGGAGTCTGCCTGACGGTGCAGTTCGGCAAGGCGGGCGGCGACGCGGCCGATCATTTCGAAGTCGACGCGGTCCTGCTCCAGGAGCACGTCCATCATGCTGTCCTGGGGCAGGCGCTTCATGTGCACCGCGTAATCGACGACCTCGCCAGCGCCGCCCCCCTTCGAGAGACTCAGGGTGAGCGGATCATTCCCACTGACGACTCGGTACCTGTTGCCCTGACGGACGATCGGAACGACGCCGAGGTAGACGCCGCCGGGGCAGCCGCGCTGATTGAGGCGGACCTCGTCGCGGCAGTCTTTCAGGCGCTTTTCGAGAGTTGTGAAGTCGACGAAGCCGAGGTTGACGGGCTTCTTGAGCTTGTAGACCACGTCATCGACGAGGAAGACGTAGGAGATGTGGGTCTGGATCAAGGTGATTTTGCGCGCGGTGTGAGGGTAAGCGGCCTTGCGGCGCAGGGCGCGGACGTGGGGAGGGAGAGCGCTGGAGGGCATGAGGCTATTGTGCTACATCTGGGCCTGGGCTCTGCCGGGCGTGGGGTGAGACTGAGGCGCCGGCACACACGTTACGGGACCTGGAAACCCCTTACCCTAACCCTCTCCCAGCGTGGGAGAGGGGATCGCGCGGGGTGGATGACGGGACGAGGGTTATCGGACGGGGCCGTCCTGGGCGCAATGAATTGCGCCCCTACGTGGGCCGACGCTGCGCTGGGCGGGTCAGGGTCAGGCGTTTAGCTCTTCGGGGCTCATGATGCGGAAGCCGATTTTGAGGTCGACCTGGTACCAGGCGACTTTGCCATCGGTGATCTGGCCGCGGACCTGCTGGACCTCAAACCAGTCGAGGCCCTTGATGGTCTGGCCGGCGCGGTGGACGGCCTCGCTAATGGCCTCGGTGACGCCGGTGTCTGAAGTGCCGATGAGCTCGATGACCTTGTAGGTGTGTCCGGGCATGGTGGTTGCCTCCTCTTTCAGGGGCTTATTGTCCCACGTCTCGCGGGGAGGCGGGTGAGGGCGGCTGAAAGGCAGTACCCCGGGCTGAACCCCGGGGCATCAGTAGCACTACCTCAGTCGCGGAGGGTGAGGTCTGCGATTACAGGGCGGTGGTCGCTGGAGCCGTGCTGGGGAGACGTGCGGGCGTCGAGGGGGCGCCAGTGGGGCGTGACGAAGACGTAGTCGATGCGGATGAGCCAGTGGGGGACGAAGCGGCGCAGGGGGCGGGGGAGGCCGTCGCCAAAGGCGTGCGACCAGGCAGGGCCGGGGAAGGTGTGACCGAGGCCGCGGCCGGCATCACCCCGCTCGACGAGCGT
>CAZNHI010000418.1:0-2622 GCA_964572535.1 uncultured Dehalococcoidia bacterium | reverse complement strand
CAGCCAGAAGCCGAACGCCGGGCCGTAGGGCAGAAGGGCGAGCGGTAGCACCAGCAGGAACGCGACCGGCGGGTAGATCCACGGGAAGCCGTTGGCTTCGTCGCCGACTGCCGCGGTTTGGCGCGCCTCGAAAGCCTCAGGGTCATATGCGACCGTGGCATCGCCCTCGGAGGTCAGCTTCGCGGCCGTCCAGTAGACGATGAAGTCGACGTTGGGGACCTCGCCTTCGTCGCCGAAACCGAGGAATCTGGCGAACCATAGCGCCCAGAAGAGCAGGAAGACGGCGCAGGCCAGCTGCGCGGCTCGTCTCAGCCTGGGAGGCGTGATCCAGCCCTGTCGAGTCTCGGCATGCACATAGGAATAATCGGCAGAATCGAGCACGGCACCTAAGGAGGGGCGCATGTAGCCCCTGCAGCGGGGGTCTGGGGGTGTCCCCCAGCTTTCAATGCCCCCTCCCGGCTACCAGTGCCGGTTCGGCTGGTTCCAGTACTGGTTTACGGGGTCGTCAGCGCCGTCGATCAGGCCCTGGACGTAGCTCGAGAAGCGCGAGTTCGTCTCGATCTTCAGCAGGGCCGTCTTCTGTATCTTGAGGCAGGCAATCTCCGCCTCTTTACCAGAGAACGTCTGGTTCTGGGCGTACTGCGCGCTGTGGTTGGCGTCGTGCACGATCGTGCCGGCGTACCAGATCAGCTGCTGGTCCGCCGTGTAACCTGGCCATTGCGCCGTCTCGTCACCGACTTTGAATCGCTTCTCCCTCACAACCATGCCGGAGCCGGCGGTCACCGACTCGATGATCCAGATGGAAGCCAGGACCTGCGCGTACTCCGGTGCCGCCTTGGTCTTGAGCAGGTCCAGCGCCTGCTGCGTCCAAGTCTTGAAGGCGTCAGAGCCGAGGACCTCAATGCCCTCGGGCCTCGTCGTGGCGGTTGGCGCCGGCGCAGTGGTCGCGGCCGCACGAGTCGGTTCGACCGCTGTCGATTGCGAGGCTGGCTGCGTGGGCGCACTCGTTGTGCTGCCGTTGGAACCGCTCTTGCAGGCCGCGGCGATCAATCCAGCGCTGATCAGCAGAAACTGTCTTCGGGAGCGGCGGATCTCCAGCAGGCGGTTCGCGTCCATCTACGAATCCTTGTAGCGGCGGCCTCGCTCAGCGCGTACACGCTGCGACTTGAACGCGAACACTGGCACGCCGTAGCCGCAGCTGGTCTGCGTGCTCTCGACCGCGACGTCGATCACCTGGCGCAGCGGCAGCTCGATGTCCGGCGCGGGCGCGCTAAGCATCAGGTCTTTGAGGGGCGATTCGTCCAGGGGTGTGACGGTTGCTTTGCCGAAGAGACGCACCACGGCGGCGTCGCTCCTGTTCATCGACATAACCATGATTGTGATCGGCCCGCCGGCGCTGGCGTGCCTTGCGGTCTGATTGCCGCTGCCCGTGTAGTCGAGGTAGGCGACGCGGTGGTCATCGATGATGTGCAGCGGCGAACCGCCCTTTGGCGACAAGTTCACGGGTCCCTGGCTGGCAGGGCCGCGGCCCAAGTCCGGGGACACGCTGGCGACGAAGAACAGCGGCGATTCGCGGATCAGCGCCATCTGCTCCGGCGTGATGCAATCGTGACTCGTAGCCATGGCTGCGCTCCCTTGGCAAGTACTTTAGCAGCGAAACCGCCAGAGGGACTATGATTCTGCCGATGCGTGACTTCGAGGGCAAAGTAGCTGTGGTGACGGGCGGAGCCAGCGGCATCGGTCTGGGCATGGCGACGCGCTTCGCCGAGCAGGGCATGAAGGTCGTGCTGGCGGACGTCGAAGAGCCGGTACTCCAGGCAGCCGTCACGCGACTGCGCCAGGCTGAGCACGACGTCCTCGGTGTTGTCACGGACGTTTCGAGGCCGGAGTCGGTCGAAGCCCTGGCGCAGAAGACGCTGGCTGCCTACGGCAAAGTGCACGTTGTTTGCAACAACGCGGGCGTGGGTGGCGGCTTCGGGCGCGGTATCTGGGAAGCGAGCCTCAAGGACTGGCGGTGGACGTTGGGGGTCAATCTCTGGGGCGTGATTCACGGCGTGCACACCTTCGTGCCGATCATGCTGGAGCAGGGCGAGGAAGGCCACATCGTCAACACCGCCTCCATGGCAGGAATCACGCCCGCGAACCGCATCTACGGCGTCAGCAAGCACGCTGTGGTGGCGCTCTCGGAGTCGCTGCATGAGGGGCTACGGGAGCAAGGCGCGCAAGTCCACGCTTCGGTGTTGTGTCCGGGCGTGATCAACACACGCATCATGTTCAGCTCCCGCAACCGGCCCGTCGACCTCAAGGACGACCCTAACGCCGGCCCGACCGAGCAGGAGCAAAAGCGCAGTGACCGTATCTCGAAGCTGGCACAGGAGTCCGGGCTGGACCCGCTGCAGGTCGGCGACATGGTCGTCGAGGCAATCCGCAACGAACAGTTCTGGATCCTGACGCACGAGGAGTACGACGGCGCCATCCGGACGCGAGTCGAAGACATCCTGGCGCGCCGCAACCCGACGCCGATCACGCAGCCGCTCGGCATCCGCCGCGCCTTTTCATCTAGTGAGGACGACTAACACATGCCTGACGACCTGCAGCGACGCCGCCAGGTCGCCGAAGACG
>CAZNHI010000417.1:0-2634 GCA_964572535.1 uncultured Dehalococcoidia bacterium | reverse complement strand
CGCCCGGCGATTAACGTCGGTCTGTCGGTGTCACGCGTGGGTGGCGCGGCGCAGCGGCGGGCCGTCCGGCAGGTGGCCGGGTCTCTGAAGCTGGAGCTGGCGCAGTTCCGCGAGCTGCAGGCCTTTGCGCAGTTCGGCACCTCCGACCTAGACGCCTCGACCGTGCGCCAGATCGAGCGCGGCCGCAGGATCACGGAGCTTCTGAAGCAGCCACAGTACTCGCCGGTGAGCTTCGTGCACGAGGTGGAGATCCTGTTCGCGGCCGTGAACGGCTTCCTGGACGACGTGCCGGTGAACAAGGTGCGGGCTTTCGAGACGGGCCTGTACGGCTTCATGGACAGCAACCACCCGGAGATCGGCGACGAGATCCAGGAGAAGATGATCCTGTCCGGGGAGCTGGAAGAGAAGATGCGCGCCGCCATTCGGGAGTACAAGCAGACGGCTGCGCTGTAGAGCCGGCTGTCAGCGGATTTGGAGCGGATAAGCGGATGAGTTTAGGTCAGCCGAAGACGCGCGTAACCGCTTCAGCGCAGGCTGCTCGTTATGCCGAGACGACCTACAAGATTATTGGGGCCGCGATGCTCGTGCATAACGAGCTTGGCCCCGGTCTTAAGGAAGCGCACTACCAGCGCGCACTTTCCGCGGCCATGCGTGACTTAGAGCTTTCCTTCGAGGAGGAAAAGCCGCTCGAAATCACGTTTGGGGGAGAAGAGGTTGGGCTTCTATACCTCGACCACTTCGTCGAAGACGCCATTGTGGTCGAGGAAAAGGCCGTGTCCCATCTGATGACCGACGAGGAGGTAGCGCAGGTCATAACCTATCTGGCCGTGACAGAAGCTCCCCTCGGCCTGCTGATTAACTTCGGACGCCGGAGCCTCGAATACAAGAGGATACTGCCGCCAAAGAAGTTCGCCGACTGGAAAAAGCGTGCCGCCCGTTATGCGTGGCGACCCCAGGAGGCAGTTATGCGGAGCGCGCACCGTCCATCGTTGAGCCAGCCCAATCCGCTTATCCGCTCGAAATCTGCTGACCAGCCGCCGGAGACCTCATAGATGCCTACGCTACGTCAGATCAACCGCCGGATTAAGTCCGTAGAATCGACTGCGAAGACGACGCGCGCGATGTCGCTGGTGGCGGGATCGAAGATGCGGCGGGCGCAGCAGACCGCGCTGGCGCACCGGCCGTACGCCGACCAGTTGCGCTGGCTGCTTGCCGACGTAGTCGAGAGCCTGGAATCCGAAGCGGCGGCCCTGGGTGGCGCTTTGCATCCCCTGCTGGAGCGCCGCGAAGCCAACGCGCACGCACTGGTGCTAATGACGCCGGACCGCGGTCTCTGTGGCGGCCTCAACACCAACCTGATTCGCCTGGCCGGCGGCTACATCCAGAGCCACCCGAACACCAAGGTCGTCTCGGTCGGCCGCAAGGGGTTCGACTTCTTCAGGCGGGCACGGGGCGAGATCATCGGCGAGTTCACCAAGCTCGGCGACTACCCGTCCTTCGACGACGTGCGCCCGATCTCGCGTCTCGTGTCGGACGCCTACATCTCAGGCGAGGTCGACCGGGTGGCGATCGCCTACCCGGCGTTCATCAACACGGTGGTGCAGCGGCCGGAGATCCTGGAGCTACTGCCCGCGACACCGCCCGAAGACGCGGAAGTGAAAGCGGTAGACTACATCTACGAGCCGGACGCAGGTTCTGTGCTGGCGCGCCTGATGCCTCGTTATGTCGAGATTCAGGTCTACCGGGCGGTGCTGGAGCTCGCGGCGAGTGAGCAGTCAGCGCGCATGGTGGCGATGCGAAACGCGACAGACGCGGCGCAGGAGCTGATCCAGGAGCTGACGTTGCTGCGCAACAAGGTGCGCCAGGAGCAGATCACCAAGGAGCTGCTGGACATCACGGGCGGCGTCGAGGCTATGACCGCAGCCGGCTGAGTCTGTCGCGAGAGGGAGTGACGTGATGCGTCAATGGGGTAAGGGCGAATTCCAGAACATGTTCGAGTGGCAGATGGTGGATAACGTCTCCGAGCTGCTGAACAAGACCTGCGAGGAGATGAAGCTGGGGCGTGACCAGGAGTGGATCCTGGAAGTGATCCGCGAGTCAGCGCAGAACCTGCCGGGATCGATCATCGAGGGGCAGGAGAGCGACTACCTGGCGGAGTACATCCTGGGCCTCAGCGCGGCGCGCAACGCGTTGGTGGTGGCGAGCTATTGCTTCCGCTTCCTCAAGGGCCAGAAGCTCATGGACGCCGAGAAGGCGGACTTCGTGGACGGCCGCCTGGAGGAGCTCGAAGAGGTGCTGGCGACGGTGACTGATACGCTGCGCGCCAACCTGGCGAGCGGCCAGGGGCAGTTCTCTAACAATTGAAGCAGGGGTAAAGCAGGGGCTCGCGGTAAGACGCGCGCCCCACGGATCAGGCCGGGAGGGTTTCATGGCAGAGGGCACAAAGGGCACGGTGGTCCAGGTCATCGGTACGGTGGTGGATGTTGAGTTCCCGCCCGACAACCTGCCATCTATCTATAACGCGATCGAGATCGACAAGAACGGCACGAAGGTAGTCGCGGAGGTGCAGCAGCACCTGGGCAACAACTGGGTGCGCGCCCTGACCATGTCCGACACGGACGGCCTGCGCCGCGG
>CAZNHI010000416.1:0-2662 GCA_964572535.1 uncultured Dehalococcoidia bacterium | reverse complement strand
TGGCGCTGCAAGTGGTACGTCTCGCTCGCCTTGTTCTCGACGCTCGCCCTCGCCCGCATCGACGGCGTCTCCTCGGCCGACGTCGTCGCGTAGGTCCTTCCGGGGAAGGACGGCGCGTGCTCCTCAGGGGCGTCCTTCGTAAGAGGGGCGCCCCTTCTGCGTCGTGGCAGATCAAATGTTCCGCTAGGGTAATTCTCGACTCGACTGCCTATTCTAGGGTCATGAGTCGTGGCAGGCCGCCTCACCCCGATGTCCTCACGCCTCGCGAACACGAGGTCCTCGCGCTAATACGCGAAGGGCTGACAAACGAGCAGCTCGCAGCGCGTCTCGGTATCAGCGAAAGCGGTGCGCGCTATCACGTTTCGGAGATCCTCTCCAAGCTCGGTGTAAGCAGCCGTCAAGAAGCGGCTCGATGGGACGGCGAAAGAGTGCTGCCGTCCTTCGGGCTGGTTGGCGGGCTGCAACCAGCGATCGCAGCGCTGAGGAACCTGCCGCTGGCAGTGGTGTCCGTGGGCATCGTGGCGCTGGTGGCGCTGGCCCTCGGTGTGGCTGTTATGGCCGGCCGTGACTCGGGAGATGGTGCTCCAGCTGGCGTCGGAGACTCGCCTTCTGAGCGCACCGCCCAGCTACACGCTCTGTTCGAGCTCGCTGACGAAGCCGTGGTCGAAGCACGAGCCCAGCTGCCGGGCGCGAGCCTGTACTTTGTGGCGTATGCGAGACCCAGCGGTGTCTACACATTCCGTTTCAGCCAGCCGAGCTCCCGCTCCGAGGTGTCGGTCCTGGGCCCTTATGAGGGCTATTTGGACTTCGCGCGCTGGGAGATCATCGAGGAGGAACGCCCGGCAGATGATCCCGTCCCGACCCACTTAGATCTAAATACAGTACGGAACAGCTTCGAAGCGGTCGCGGAGGCTGCCGCCACGGCGTCGCTCACGTCTGCGGACAACATGGGCGTCGTGTTGTTCAACGACGCCGGCGTGCTGACATGGGGCACAATGGCGATATCCAGACCCGACCTGCTCATTCGCTGCCAGGTGCCTGACTCCGACCTGTCCCGGATAACCTGTGATCGTCCGATAGCAGGTGAGGGAGCGCCCCATCCCGAGCCCACTCCCTAACTCCTAATCTTGCCCCTCCCGCGCTGACACCCTACGCTGCGCTTCGTGCCTGAATACGAGCCCATGGACCGCTACTTCGAGTCCAGCCGCCTCAAGCTGCACTACGTCGTTTGGGGCGACGAGTCCAAGCCGCCGCTGATCCTGCAGCACGGCGGCCGCGACCACGCCCGTAGTTGGGACTTCGTCGCGCAGGCGATGCTGGACCGCTACTGCGTCTACGCCCCCGACCTGCGCGGCCACGGCGATAGCGACTGGGGCCAGGGCGGCGCCTACGCCCTGCCGGGCTACGTCTCGGACTTTGCGCGCCTGGTCGAAGCGATCGACCGCGGGCCGGTGCAGATCGTCGGGCACTCGCTGGGCGGGCGCGTCGTGCTCGACTACTCGGCCGCCGTCCCGGAGCTGGTGAGGAAGTTCGTCTGCATCGAGGGCTTCGGCCGGCTGGCGGCATCCGGGGTGGCTGCGCCAGATCGGCTGCGGCGCTACCTCAAAGACACCGGCGAGATGCCCCGGCACGAGCCGATCGTCTACGCCAGCATGGAGGCTGCGATGAAGCGCATGGCGGAGGCGAACACGCGACTCTCGCCGCGGATGGTCGAGCACCTGACGCGACACGCCGCACGGCCCGGGCCGGCCGGCGGTCTCGTGTGGAAGTTCGACAACTACGTGAGGGTGCCCAACGCCTACGAGTGGAGTGTCGAAGAGGCGAAGCAAATCTGGGCCAACATCACGGCGCCCTCGATCGTCGTCGGTGGTTCCGAGAGCTGGTGGATGCGCACGCCGAACCGAGAGGAACTGGCGGAAGCGATCCCGCACTCACGCAGCGTGATCTTCGAAAACGCGGGCCACTGGGTGCACCACGACCAGTTCGACAGCTTCGTCTCCCTGATCAGAGAGTTCTTCGACTAGCGTTTCGCTTTCGCCTGGCGACTCTTCTCTGGCAACGGAAAGATCTCGTCCAACTCGGCTGTCATGTCGGGCAGTGAGTCGTAGAGTTCCTTGCTCAAATCGTGTTCCGCCCACCAATCGCGCTCGGCGTCCTCTGAGTCAAAATCAGGTATTTCGTCTAGCGAGTGAATGATCTTCAGCTTTGGCGTTGCGCGTTTCTCGGTCATCGTAAGTATCTTGCCCGCGCGTTTTGTGGCATTTCCATCGCGCTAATGGGGCGGATGTAACTCCGGCCATCTCTTTCACGTACAGTGTAAACGATTCGCAAGTACTTGCCCGAGGTGCGTGACCTGCCGAGCAGGATGTGGCGTTCCTCCTCAAACGAGCGATGACTGGGTTCAACGCGGCGCCGCGGATCGCGGAACGCCTCCTCGATTTCCCAGTCATGTACGCCATGACGTAGGTTCTTGTCCCGGTTACCTTCGTCCCAATCGAAGTCAGGCACGACTCTAGCCCTGCGGCAGGCGCGCCTCCAGCTTGTCCAGGCGGTCCTTCAGGCCCCGGTTGTCATCCGTCAGCTTGTCCATCTCTTCGCGCAGCTTCTTCATCTCGTCGCTCTTGTCGCCGCTGGCGCGGATCTTGCGCGCGGCCACGCGGGC
>CAZNHI010000415.1:0-2680 GCA_964572535.1 uncultured Dehalococcoidia bacterium | reverse complement strand
CTTCGTGTTTTAGGTTGGCGTCAGAGCTTGACGGCGCGCCTTTGAGGCGCGACCCGTACCCGGAAATGGACGTGGTGATATGGATCCGGTGATTCTCGGCATCGGCGCGCTCGGCCTGAACCTGCCGGCGTTGATCGCGCAGCTGATCAACTTCACGCTGCTGCTGGTTGTCTTCCGGCTGTTCCTGTACAAGCCGCTCCTGCGGATCCTCGATGAGCGCAAGAAGCGCATTGAAGAAGGACTGCAGGCTTCGGACGAGGCGAAGGCGCGGCTCTCCGAGACGGAGCAGGAAGTGGCGGCAGAGATGACGCGGGCGCGCCAGGAGGCGCAGGGGATCATCACGCAGGCGCAGCAGGCCTCGTCGCGTATCCAGGAAGAGGGGCGCCAGGCGGCCCGCGAGGAGCAAGAGCAGATCCTTGAGCGAGCGCGGCAAGAAATCCAGCTTGAACGCGACAGCGCGATCGCCGATCTGCGGCGCGAATTCGCGGACCTCACGGTGACGGCGGCGGAGCGGGTGATCAAGCGCAGCCTAGACCGCAAGGCGCACAGCGAGATCATCGCAGAGGTGCTCGCAGACGCGCCGACCGGTGACGGCGGAGGACGTTCCCGGAATTGATCCGGAACATCGCCGCCAAGCGCTACGCGGAGGCCGCATATCTCATTGCCCGCGAGGACGGGACGGAGCAGCAGTGGGCTGACGGGCTCTGGGCGATGGCCGCGCTTTACGGCGACCCGCAGGCGGCGGCGTTCCTCGGCAACTCGCGGGTGACGCCGAAGGCGAAGCGCGAGCTGATAGAGAAGGCGCTCGCCGGGGTACAGAAGGAGACGCTCAACCTGGCGCTCCTGCTGATGAGCCGCGGCTGCACGGCGCTGGGCCCGGAGATCGCTGAGGCGTACCAGGAGCTGCTGGACGCTGCGAAGGGCATCTCGCATGCGACGGTGACGACGGCGGTGCAACTGACCGCCGAGGAGCTGGCTGCCGTGAAGAAACGTCTCGCCCAGATCACCGGCGGCGAGGTCGAGGTGCAGACGGAAGTTGATGAGAACATCATCGGCGGCCTGATCGTCCGCATCGGTGACCGGCTGATCGACGGCAGCACCAGGAGCCGGCTGATGGCGCTCAAGCAGAAGCTGGCCGGAGCGCGCTCATGACGGCGGTAACCAAGTCGGCAGCCGAGACCGAGCTGGACAGGGCATGGGCGGAGCTATTGACGGTCGTGGAGTCGGTGCCCAGCGCGGCGGTGACGCAGCCCGGCGTCGTCGAGAACTGGTCGCTCAAAGACCTGCTCGGCCACATCGCCTTCTGGAGCGGCCGCGCTTGCGAGACGTTGCGTTGTGCGACCGCCGGTCGCTTCGATGCCATCCCGATCGGTGAGGGCGACAACTGGGTGGACGAGTGGAACGAGCGCGAGTACAACGCGCGCAAAGACCACCCCTTCACGGAAGTGCGGGTCGAGTGGATGCGTAATCACCAGAACGCCACGCGCGCACTTGACGACACCCCCGAAGAGGTCCTGGGGCAAGAACTGCGCGGCCAGCCCCTGATCACCGAGTTCGGCTACGACACATATGAACACTACCGACAACACGCCGAGCATATCCGCGACTGGCTGCGGGCGTTGGAGACGACAGAAGCGTAGCGCGAGCTACGGGAGGACGCTATGGCGGTAAAACCAGAAGAGATCGCATCAATAATCCGGCAGCAGATCGAGCAGTTCGGCGGCGAAGTAACGGCTGTCGACGTCGGCAGTGTTGTCGCAGCCGGTGATGGCATCGTGCGGGTGTATGGTCTGCGCAACGCCGTCTACAGCGAACTGCTGGAGTTCCGCACGAAGGACGACAAGGGTGCGGCGAAGACGATCATGGGCCTGGCGCTGAACCTCGAAGAGGACACCGTCGGCGCCATCGTCCTCGGCGAATTCACGGACATCAAAGAAGGCGACGAGGTGCGGTCGACCGGACGCATTATCGAGGTGCCGGTGGGCAATGCCCTGATTGGACGCGTGGTCGACCCGCTGGGCCAGCCGTTGGACGGCAAAGGGCCGGTCCCATCCGACAAGGCGCGTGCCGTCGAGAAGATTGCGCCGGGCGTAGTAATGCGGCAGAGCGTGAACCAGTCGCTGCACACGGGCGTGAAGGCGATTGACGCGATGGTGCCGATCGGCCGTGGCCAGCGCGAGCTGGTTATCGGCGACCGCTTTACGGGCAAGACAGCGATCTGCCTGGACGCGATCATTTCGCAGAAGGGCCGAGACGTGATCTGCATTTACGTGGGCATCGGCCAGCAGGCGTCGAAGGTGGCGCAGGTGATCGGCATCCTGGAGGAAAACGGTGCGATGGAGCACACGGTGATCGTGTGTGCCAACGCCGCGGACCCGGCGGCGCTTCAGTACATCGCCCCTTACGCGGGCTGCGCGATCGGTGAGGAGTTCATGGACCAGGGCAAGGACTGCCTGATTGTCTACGACGACCTCTCCAAGCACGCTTGGGCCTACCGGCAGATGTCGCTATTGCTGCGCCGCCCGCCGGGGCGTGAAGCCTACCCGGGCGACGTGTTTTACCTGCACAGCCGCTTGCTGGAGCGCGCGGCGAAGCTGGGGCCAGAATACGGCGGCGGCTCACTGACGGCGCTGCCGATCATCGAGACCCAGGCCGGCGACGTTTCGGCTTACGTGCCGAC
>CAZNHI010000414.1:0-2689 GCA_964572535.1 uncultured Dehalococcoidia bacterium | reverse complement strand
GGCCCCCAGCCGCGACTTGTTCGCCGTGCCGTCCAGCGTCGCCAGCAGCCGGTCCAGCCCCTGCTGGTCAGACGCCAGCTGCCCCATCACAGCGTCCGCAATCTCACCGTTGACGTTGGCGACCGCGTCCAGCACACCCTTGCCGCCGTAGCGCTTGGGGTCGCCATCACGCAGCTCGTGCGCCTCGTGCGAGCCGGTACTGGCCCCGGATGGCACCATGGCACGCCCCCGGCTACCGCCGCGCAGCCGGATCTCCACCTCAACCGTGGGGTTCCCGCGCGAATCCAGCACCTCAAGCGCGTTAACAGCGGCGATGTGTTCGTCAGGCATCTCTCAGACTCCTGTTGTTCTTTTCTTGTGTTGAATCAGCCTGTATGCGGCCATGATAAGACGAAGGAGCGGCTCAACGAACCGCCCTTGTACAGAGGGCCGATCTGGCCCGTTATCAGTTTCTTAACCGCCATTGACCCGCCGTTTATAACCCGTTGACCGTTCATTTACCCCTGGCTGTCAGGCTCGATGCGCCGGCCAACTGGCCGATTTCATTTCAAGCATGGAGGCAGAAGTGGACAGCCAACCTTCCGAAATCTTGACCCGCCGCGTCGCGAGGCGGAGGTTCCTGCAGGGCACCGCGGCTATTGGAGCAGGCGCCCTCCTGGCAGGCAAACTGGGGTTCGACATGTCGGCCCAGGTCGCCGAGGCGGCCGTGCCGTCCACCAACGCGCCGGCCTACCTTGTCTCGACGGCGAGTGGTGTTCAGTTCAAGCCCATCCTCACCGTCGGCGACCTGCCGGCTAACAACGGCTACCGCATGGTCGGCATCCCGGACGGCCTTGGAGCCTACCGCAGGGGCAACAAGATCACGCTCGTCATGAACCACGAACTCGGCGACACCGCCGGCGTGGTCCGCGCCCACGGGTCCAGGGGAGCCTTTGTTTCCCGTTGGGAAATCAAGCGCCAGAACCTCGAAGTGCTATCCGGCCAGGACCTCACGCAGAGCCCCAACGACGTTTACACCTGGAACGCCTCGGGCTACGTGGCAGGGACAACGGCCTGGAACAGGTTCTGCTCCGCCGATATGCCGGTCCCGCCCGCGCTGCGCTTCGGATTCAAGGGCACCAGGGAGCGGATCCTGCTCAACGGTGAAGAGTCGGGCACCGAAGGGCGCGCCTGGGCGAACATCGTCACCGGGTCCCACGCCGGCCAGTCGTGGCAGCTGCCTCGCCTCGGCCGCATGGCCTTCGAGAACGTCGTCGCCAGCCCCGGCGCCCGCGAGAGAACGGTTGTCGCCTGCATGGACGATGGCACCGGCGGCCAGGTCTACATTTACGCCGGCGAAAAACAGCGCAACGGCAACGAAATCGAGAGGGCCGGCCTCACCAACGGTAAGCTCTACGCCGTCAAGATCAACGTCAATGGCGCGGTCGTGACCGCCGAGAACACCAACGATGGCCTTGGCAGCGGCGGCACCTACGTCGGCGAAGGTAGCTTTGAGCTGGCCCAGATGGGTACCAACGGCGACGTCTCAAGCCTGACCGGTGCGCAGCTCGAAGCAGACAGCGGCGCGAAGCTGGCCATGACCTTCCTGCGGCCGGAGGACGGCGCCTGGGACCCCTCCAACCGCAACGACTTCTACTTCGTCACGACCAACGCCTTCAGCCAGAAGACCCGACTCTGGCGCCTCCGATTCAAGGACGTGCATAACCCCGCCGCCGGCGGCAAGATCAAAATCATCATCAACGGCGAGCACAGCGGCTACACGCCTCAGATGCTCGACAACATCTGCATCGATCGGCGCGGCCGCATCATCCTGCAGGAAGACCCCGGCAACCAGCCCCACCTCGCCAAGGTCTGGCTCTACAGCATCGATACAGACAGGCTGTACCAGATCGGCCAGCACAACCCGACACTCTTCGACGACCCCACCGTCGCCGGCTTCATAACTCGCGACGAAGAGTCTTCCGGCGTGATCGACGCCAAGTACCTGCTCGGCGAAGGCTGGTTCCTCCTGGACGTGCAGGCGCACCAGGCGATTCCTGCTCCGCCGGACACCTACGGGCTGGTTCAAAACGGCCAGTTGCTGGCGATGTATGTCGACCCGCGTATCGGCCGTGCAGGGCGCCACTTCCACGACGACGACTACGACGAGGACAAGGACGACGACGAGGACGAATAATCATTCCCGGCTCTGAGCCAGCCGGCCCAGGAATACAAAGAGGGGAGCGCCGGGCGCTCCCCTCTCCTGTCTGGTTACGAAAGTTTACCAGCCGCGCGTCGCCAGCAGCTCGTTCGGTGGGATAGAGCCCATCTCCAGGCCCTTCATCGCTGCCCCGAGGCCCCGCGACACGTCGGCGATGATCTTCGGGTCCCGGAAGAACGTCGTCGCCTGGACGATCGCCTTGGCCATCAGCGCCGGGTTGTCCGACTTGAAGATGCCCGAGCCGACGAAGACGCCGTCCGAGCCCAACTGCATCATCAGCGCCGCGTCCGACGGCGTCGCGATGCCGCCCGCCGTGAACATCACGACCGGCAGGCGTCCCTGCTCCTTGACCTCGCGCACCAGCTCCACCGGCGCGCCCAGGCGCTTGGCTTCGCTGTACAGCTCGTCCTCGGGCATGTTCTGGATCTTGCGGATCTCGTCCATCACCGAGCGCATGTGGCGCACGGCCTCCACGACGTTGCCCGTGCC
>CAZNHI010000413.1:0-2690 GCA_964572535.1 uncultured Dehalococcoidia bacterium | reverse complement strand
CCAGCGCGGCGCCGGGCGAGACGCCGCGGCGCATCGAGACGGGCC
Source organism: uncultured Dehalococcoidia bacterium (assembly GCA_964572535.1). Lineage (GTDB taxonomy): Bacteria > Chloroflexota > Dehalococcoidia > DSTF01 > WHTK01 > WHTK01. The sequence goes on along the minus strand of CAZNHI010000413.1, from coordinate 2,645 downwards.
TGAGCGGGCCCGGCACGGCGATTTACAACCGCCTACCCGTGACCGAGCGCCTGAAGCTGACGCGAAACCTGATCGCGGAGGAGTATCGGCGGGCCAGTGCTTTCGCCAGGGCGCCCGTGAAGGTGACGCTGATCGGGCCGGACCGCATCTCGCAGCGCTTCGAGTACGAGAGGTCGCGCCACGTGTACGCCGATATGGACGCGTTCCTGGCAGACGTGATCGCGATTGAGCGGCAGATGATCGCCGAGGCGGTAGAGGCGGGCTGCCGCTACATCCAGATCGACGAGCCCGGCTACACGGCCTACGTGGACCCGCCGCTGGTGGCGCAGATGCGGAAGCGCGGCGAAGACCCGGTAGCGAACCTGGAGCGCTCGATCCGCGCCGACAACGCGATCATCGCGGGCTTCCCGGGCGTGACGTTCGGGGTGCACATCTGCCGGGGCAACAGCGGCGGACGCGGCGGCGCCGGCTGGCACCGCGAAGGCAGCTACGACGAGATCGCCGAGCGCCTGTTCAGCGGCCTTAAGTTCGATCGCTTCCTGCTGGAGTACGACAGCGAGCAGGCGGGGACCTTCGAAGCGCTGCGCTACCTCCCGAAGGACAGGGTCGCTGTGCTGGGCCTGATCAGCAACCACGGGGAGGTCGAGACGCCGGAGTACCTGCACCGGCGTCTGGAAGAGGCGTCGCGCTACATCTCGCTCGACCAGGTGGCGTTGTGCCCGCGCTGCGGCTTCGGCTCAGCGGAAGAGGCCGTGCAGTGGGGCAAGTTCGCGGTGATGCAGCAGGTGGCGGGGGAAGTCTGGGGCTAGCGCTCCGGGCGGGCGTCTATGTGGGACGAATCGATGGTGACGATGTGTTCGTCGGTCCAGACCGCGAGCAGGTTGGCCGCGTCCGCAGCCTTGATTCTGGCAGCGGCTGTGGGGTCGGCGGCCAGCGATGTGTAGCCCTGGTCGCGTAGTTTGTCGCGGATGTCGGACTCAGACAGGCCTTCCGCCCAGCGACGCGGCGCCTGGCCGAACTCCTTCTGCACCAGCTCTCGCGCCACGCCGACGCCCATGGGGCCGGTGAACAGGTTGGCCGCGTCCGCGCGCAGGGCGTCCCACTCCGGCGTCTTGACGGCGCGGTGGAGTGAGTCGAGGTCGTCGAACCAGGCTTCGGACCAGCCGTCGTGGGTGATGCCGCGGAAGGCGTATGCCTCCGGGATGGCGTGGTTCTGGACGTAGCGGCGGATGCCGGGGCAGTTCGCGCCGAGCGCGCCGTGGACTTCGTACCAGTGCTTGAACAGCTCCTGGAGCGTCAGGCCGGGCAGGCGCGTGACGGCCCAGATCGCCTTGACCATCCCGGGCTTGATCTCGCCATCGACGATGATGCGTTCTTCGGCGACGATCGAGGCGCTTTTGTGGTGCAGCGGCCAGCCGTCGAGTCGGTCGAAGAGCTGGCGGTCGTCGGCGCGCACGGCCTGGCTCAACGCTACGTCAACGGGGTCTTTGCTGGGGTTGCGCAGCGCGTCGAGGTCGTCGTACCAGAACATGGAGCAGCCGTCGTAGGTGGGCGAGGGGTCGGTGTCGCCGTAGGCTTCGGGGAGGGTCAGGTGCTGGACGTAGCGGCGCAGGGCGCGCGTGTTGCTGAACAACGGGCCGTGGCTGACGGCCCAGTAATTGTGAAATTCGGCCAGCGTGCGGCGTTCCGGGTTCTTGAGGGCAGGCGCGAGCACTTTGATCATGGCGATTCTCTTCCAGGACTGAGGCAGCGAGGGAGTTGACCGATCCTACCACCGCGCCGATCATGCAGCACGTGACTATGCAAGCTGGGCCGGGCTACGAGACGCTGGAAGAGGCGGTGGCGATCGCGCGGGAGCTGGCGCCGAGGCTGCGCAAACGCGTGGCGAAAGCGGAGAAGCTGCGCCGCCTGCCGGACGAGGACGTAAGGGACCTGTTGGACAGCGGCCTGATCGCGCTGGAGATGCCGAAGCGTTATGGCGGCGCGGAATTGAACCTCGACGCGCTGATCGAGGTGACGGCGGCGCTGGCGGAGGGCTGCAGCTCTACGGGCTGGGTCTACGCGCTGTGGGGCGCGCACATGTGGTTGATCGGCCAGTACCCGCAGCACGTGCAGGACGAGATCTTCGGCGACCCCAACGCGCTGATCTCCTCCGTGATCAATGTCGAGGGTTCGCCGGAGCGCGTCGAAGGGGGTTATCGCTGGACGGGCCGCGGCTTCTTCTCCAGCGGTGTCGACCACTGCACTTGGCTTTCGGCGTCGCTGAACCTGCAGCCGGGCGAGTGGCCCGGCGACATCCGCTGGTTCCTGATCCCGCGTTCAGACATCGAAATCGTGGACGACTGGCACACGGTCGGGCTTAAGGGTACCGGCAGCAAGACGATCGTCGTGCAGGACGTCTTTATTCCGGACGACAAGGTGCTGAGCTTCAAAGAGCTATCGGAGGGCAAGGGAGCGGGCGCTGAGCTGTACGGCTCGCCCGTGTACAAAGCGTCGTTCGACTTCACGTACACGCTGCCGCTGGGTGGTCCGGCGATCGGCATTGCGCGCGCGATGCAGCGGGCGTTCGAAGAGCGGATGCGCGCCCGGATGAGTGGCGGCACGCCGAGGCAGCTGGGGGCGCAGGCAGCTACCCTGACGCGCAT
>CAZNHI010000412.1:0-2734 GCA_964572535.1 uncultured Dehalococcoidia bacterium | reverse complement strand
CGCTCACCGGCGCGTCCAGAAAGCCGATGTTGCGCTGCCCCGCCAGGACCGCCAGCCGCTTCACCGCGGACAGCGAGTTGCTCGATAGGTCGACATGGATCGTCCCGGGCTTGGCCCCGGCGTAGATGCCGTTCTCGGCTAGCGCCACCTCGTCTATCTGCCGCGGCCCCGGTAGCGACGTGAATACGATCGTCGCCTGCTCCGCCACCTGGCGCGGCGTATCCGCCCACGTCGCGCCCATCTCGATCAGGTTGGCGCAGGCTTCCTGACGCACGTCGTTGACCACTAGCTCCACGCCGGCGGCCAGCAGGTTCTTGGCCATGGGGTTGCCCATATTCCCCGTGCCGATGAATCCAGCCTTCATCTCTTCCCTCCTTCAAGCACTCCTTCTCACGAAAACGTGCTCAGGATGCAGCGCACCGCCACACCCTGTCCAGCAAACCCGGGAGTCTTATAATGGCGACGATCGGCAAGGTAGATTTGTGCGTACGCGGCCATCCTTCAATTGCCTGGACAAGCCTGGAGGCGACCACAAGGCCCGGTGATTCCCTGAAGATGGAGCTTTAGTGGTTTCAAGTTTCGACGAGAGCTTTCGAGTCACCTGGCAAGACCCCCGCGACGCCGAGTCGATCTGGGCGATTGACCGCAACCACTTCTCCCATCCCGTAGCGCCCCTGGCGGAAGACCTGTACCGGCGCATCATCGCCTCCTCTTGGGAAACGCCGTCCGTTTTCGTCAACGGCTACGCCTACCTGAAAGACTTTGGGCCACCGCCGACCCCGCCGGAGGTGATCGAGCGCGGCGCCCCCGCGGTCTGGCGCGAAGACTACCTCCCGAAGGTGCGGCAGCTCTGCGCCGGCATCCGCGTGCGCGACTACGACTCCATGTCGGCCGCCGAGCTCATCGCGCTGCTTCCCCGGCTTTTCGACGAGTCGGCTGAGGCGTTTCGTTACCCCACCGTCGTAGCCGGAGCCTTCATGGGCCCGGCCCTTGCGCTGGCTGACTTCTGCGAACGCGAGCTCGGCGCCGACGGGCCCGTGATGGTGGCGACGCTACTGCAGGGCTTCGCCAACGAATCGATCGCTGCCGGCGCCAGCCTGGGCGAGCTCGCCGAGTTCGCGCAATCGAAGCCGGAGGTCGCCCACGCGCTGCGCGAGGGCAGGTACGACGACGTTCCCACGCTCCCCGGCGGCGAGGAGTTCATGACCCGCCTCGTCACGGTGCTGGAGAACTACGGCTGGCGCGCCGACGACTGGAGCCTCGCCCATCTGCCCACCTGGATCGAGCAGCCGAAGACGCCACTTTTCCTCATCGGCCGTTACCTTGAAGATCCGTCGCGCTCACCCGCGGAGGCGATGCGACGCGCAGTAGAGCTGCGCCAATCCACAGCGACGGAGATCGAGTCGCGCCTGCCGCCCGACAAGCGGACGCAGTTCCAGCAAATGCTGGCGCCGGCCCAGTCACACGTCCGGTTCAGCGAGGAGCGCGCCCTCTGGCAGCTGATCGCCGTAGGCAGCGTGCGCGTGCCCCTGCTCACGCTCGGTCGCCAGCTCGTCGAAGCCGGCATCTTCGGCGACCCCGACGACGTCTTCTTCCTGCGCCTCGACGAGCTGACTGACCTCGCGGCCAACCCGCGCTCCGTCGCCGGCCTGGTCCAACAGCGCCGCGAAGACCTCGACCGCTGGGAGACGCTGGACCCGCCGGCATCTATAGGCCGCCCGCTGGTCATCAGCGACCGCTCGCCGCAGTCTCAGATCATCCACCGCTACTTCTTTGGCATGCCGATGCCCCAGTCGGAAGGCTCCCTCATCCAGGGCATCGGCGCCAGCCAGGGCGTGATCAGCGGCCGCGCCCGCGTCATCCATACCCTCAGCCAGAGCGAAGCGCTGCAGGCCGGCGAGATCCTGGTCTGCCGCAATACGGCGCCACCCTGGACTCCCCTCTTCGCGATCGCCGGCGCCGTGGTCACGGACATCGGCGGCCTGCTCTCGCACTCAGCCATCTGCGCCCGCGAGTACGCCATCCCCTGCGTCGTGGGCACTCACGTCGCCACGACACGCATCGCGGACGGCGACGTGATCACAGTCGACGGCACCGCCGGGACGGTCGTCATCGAGTCTGGCATCGTCAACTGACGCACTAAGTCTGTTCCGAGTATCAGCGGCACAGTCTGAGCGCCACCCCGCTGAAGACTCGACCTTTAACCTATCAGGCATTCTCTCAGCCGGCTCATGATGGCACGGCAGGCACAGTCGCGATGGAATCGGCGTCTGCCGGGCCCGGTCAGAATAGCTGGCGCCTTCCACGAGAATCTACAGCACCCGTCTCAGCAGCCGTCGAACTGAAGATTTTCCTTTTACACATCAAGTACTTATCAAGAATTCGCTCTGCCTGCCGAAGATTAAAAATGACGGAACTGTAAAAACGGGCCAGGGATGGTGAAATAGCTGCCGGGTGCATAGAGCCGATGTCCGCAACGTGGTCGCCTGGACATCGGGGAGCAAGAGGCGAAACCGACCGGCTTATCTGACAACCGTTCAGGTAAGCCGTTTTTGTTGCCTCTCAACTGCACTCACGGCGCCTTCGTCTGGCGCCCCTTGGGTACTGGTTTCAGCGCTCAAGGTGGCCCTTCAGCGGGGGCTCCGGGGTGTTCCCGGCTTGAGTACCGGAACGGCGCTCCCATGCGCCCCTTTAGCGGGGGCTCCGGGGGTGTCCCCCGGCTTGAGTACCGGTA